>DFKM01000136.1 GCA_002373555.1 Lachnospiraceae bacterium UBA3645 | reverse complement strand
GCCATGCGCTACGGCACGGTGCCGATCGTCAGAGAGACCGGCGGACTGAAGGATACCGTGCAGCCGTACAATGAATTTACCGGCGAAGGCAGCGGATTTACATTCGACCGCTATGAAGCCGGCCTGCTGCTGGATGCAGTCAACCGCTCCAAGACCGTCTATTTCACAGCGCGTGACCGCTGGAATGCGATGGTGCAGCACGATATGGACGTGGATGTTTCCTGGGCAAAATCCGCAGCACAGTACAGAGAACTGTACCTGCGGCTGAAGCCGTAAGCGGCGGCAGGAGCAAAATCCTGCCGGCTGCAGCCTGACAACAGAATCGAAAACAGAGGAGATCAAGGGAGGTACTGTATGGAGCATAAGAGATGCAATAAGGGTATATTCCTGGGAATGCTGCTGCTCCTGGGATTTCTGCTGGTCATGCCTGCCCGTCCGGCCATGGCTGCCGGCAAACAGCTGGGTGATGAGTTTGTGATCGACCTGCGGGGAGGAACGCTGAAACTGCCGGTAAATGCGGAGACGGAAGCGGTCTATAATACGATCAATGCAATGAACAACAACGGGGTGACCAGTTATGATGACAGCTGGGACGTCGATGAATTTGATCTGGATAAGGACGGATCGAAAGACCTCAAGATCACAGGCTCAGGCGGTGAGATCTACACGGCTGTATCGGGCTGCAGCATCAAAGACAAAATCACCCTCGTCATAAATGAACAGACCCTTCAGGCTTTGAATGATGACGGATATGATTACTACAAAAAGCTCACTTTCCGCTTCCCGGCTTCCATTCCCATCCAGATCTCTGGCGCTTCGGTATCCGGTCTCTCTGACGTGGAATATACCGGCGCGGCGCAGAAACCGGCAATCAAAGTATCTCTGTCCGATCTGGTGCTGCAGGAGGGTACGCATTACAAAGTCGAATACAGTGATAACACGAAAGTCGGAACCGCGACCGTAAAGATCACCGGTATCGGTACCTGCACGGGAACCATCACCAAGACTTTCCTGATCAAGGCGAAACCGAAGGAAGAAACAAAAGTTCTTCCGCAGCCGGAGCCACAGCCGCAGCCGGTCACCCCTGCGCCGGTCGTCAATACGGTTCCAGCGGTCAAAAAAGGCAGCGTTTATACCGTCTCCAGGAGAAAGTATAAAGTGACCAATGCCGACATGAAAGGCAAAGGCACCGTAACACTGATCGGAACGACTGTAAAGAAGAGCAAACTGAAAAAGCTGACTGTCCCTGCATCCGTAAAGATCGAAGGCGCGCAGTTCAAAGTGACCGCCATCGGCAGCAAGGCATTCAAAGGCTTTTCGAAGCTGAAGACGATCACCGTCAAATCGTCCTCGATCAAGTCTGTCGGGAAAAATGCGATCAAGGGGATCAGCAAGAAAGCGGTCATCAAGGTCCCGAAGAAGAAGCTGAAGAAGTACAAAAAGCTGTTCTCTTCGAAGACCGGCTTCAAAAAGACCATGAAAATCAAAAAGTAACATCTTCACCGGGCACAGGGGAACAGATGCAGCATGGGCCGGGGGCACAGCCTCCGGCCTGCGCAGCTTTAAGAGGATAATCTGATGAAGATCGGAAAATTTGCAGAAAAATTCGGCGTCAGCCGGGATACAGTGCGTTTTTACATCCGGAGCGGACTGCTGATCCCGGATGAGTCCGGCGCACAGCTTGAATTCGGCGAAAGAGAATGCAGGGCGATGGAATCTATTCTCAGGATGCGGCGGCAGAAGTTCTCGCTTCGGCAGATCAAACGCTATCTTGATATACGCAGAGTGAGTTCCATGGCAGAGGCCGCCAGCCTGGAGGAGATCCTGGAGCTCTTGAATGATAAGCACGAGGAGCTGATGGTAGAGATCCGGACGCTTGAGGAGATCTGTCACGAAATTGAGGCTGACGTTGCTTCACTGTATCATACGGGTTCTGCAGAAAAGACCGGCGTACCGCTGATGGCACTGGGCCTGCTTGCGTGTCCGCACTGCGGAGGGATGCTGGATCTTGAAAACGCCTCGCTGGGCAGCCGGTATGTTTATTCAGGGGATCTGTCCTGTCACTGCGGTTATCATGCAAGGATTGAAGACGGCATCATCCGGACAGGCAATATTTACACCGGAGGATATGATTCACCGGATCTGAAGAGAGGGCTTTACAGGAACGTCTGCGACAGCTTTGTGACGTATTTTCAGAAGTGCATGGATCTGACCAGAGACCGGATCATGCGGCATGATCTGGCGGGCAAAGTAGTCCTGGAGGCACATATCAACGGCTACTTCTTCCTTTACAATAATCTTTCCTATATGGAAAAAGACTGTCTCTATGTGATCGTGGATAAATATCCGGAAATGCTGGAGATGTATAAGAGCCTGATCGACCGTATCAATCCCGGACTCCGGATCATTTATCTCGCCGATAATTCCATGAACTGGCCTCTGCGGAAGAAGAGCGTAGATTTGATGGTCAGCTTCATGGGGGATAATGAGCACAGTCTGTATTATACCAGCCCGTATATCGATGATGTGAAGCCCTTCTTAAAGGAAGAAGCCGAAGTGGTTGGTGCCGTGATCGGGTTTCCGCTTCGGACAGAGAGCCTGCGGAATGTTGCCAGAAAGTATCCGGAGGGAGGCGGCGCCGCCTTTGCCTGGGATGTGATGCCGGAGTACTACCGTGCATCCGGCTATACGTATGACCGGGAACTGATCGGGACCATGACGGAAACCTGCAGCCAGTATACCTTCGAGTGCCACAAGCGCGGGGAGGAACTGCGGATCGGGTGCTTCACGGCAAAGCCTATGAAAAACCTGAAACCATAAAAATATGCAAAGGTGGAGCCCGCTCCACCTTTTTGTCAAAATCTTTTGAAATTTGTCATTGACATCGCCTTTTCTTCCTATGGTAGTTTTGAACTACCAAGAAGCGGGGATCCCATTTCGGGGTATCCGGACACCTGACAAAGGAGGAAACGGTGTATGTTTATCTTAGACGCGATCAATGCATTTACCAACTGGCTCTGGGGCATTCCGATGCTTATCTGGATCGTTGGCGGCGGACTGTATCTGTCCATCAGGCTGGGCTTCCTGCAGTTTACGAAACTCGGCTTCATCCTGAAGAACACCATTGGAAAATCCTTCGGTAAGAAGGAAAAGAAGGAAGGCTTCTCCAGCTTTCAGGCGCTGACCGGCGCACTGGCCTCTACCCTGGGTGCCGGAAACATCATCGGAACGGCCATGGCGATCGCATTCGGCGGCCCCGGCGGCGTGTTCTGGCTCTGGGTCTCCGGCCTTTTCTGCTGCTGCGTGAAGTACGCAGAAGTTACCATGTCCATGAAATACCGTCGTCTGGACCCGGACGGAAACTGGGAAGGCGGCCCGCAGATCTATCTGACGGAAGGTACCGGATGGAAATGGATCTCTCCTTTGTACGCGGTGATCTGCATCGTCTGCCTGTTCCTGGCAGCATCTGCACAGATCGGTTCCGGTGTGGATAATCTGGAAACGCTTGGTGCCCCCCGTCTTGCGTCCACGATTATCCTCACCGTGCTGGCAGCAGTCGTCGTGATCGGCGGCATGAAATCTCTGCTGACCGTAACAGAAAAGCTGGTTCCCTTCATGGCGATCATCTACATGATCGGCGCACTGATCGTGATCGTTCTGAATGCCGGTGCGATCCCCGGCGCGATCGGAGCCATCTTCGCAAGCGCATTTACCGGTCATGCGGCAGTCGGCGGATTCGTCGGTTCCACCTTCGCATTGGCTGTCCGGTGGGGCGTCGCCCGCGGATGTTACTCCAATGACTCCGGTACCGGTGTCACCACGATCGTACATGCTGTTGCTGAAGTCAATCATCCGATCCAGCAGTCCATGTGGGGCGTATTCGAAGTCTTCTTTGATACCATCGTTGTCTGCACCATGACCTGCCTGGTCGTTCTGACCACCGGCGTATGGCAGCTGGATGTCGCGCCCGCAGTCATGACCGCTACCGGATTTACCCAGACGATCGGCCCGATCGGCGGAATCATTGTTACCATCGCGGTCGTTCTGTTCACCTTTACGACAGCCTGCGCACAGATCGAGTTTACCGTTGCGCAGTTCGCAAAGCTGATCAATGACAAGACCAGCACCAAGAACACCTGCCGCTGGATCATGATCGCCCTCATCTTTGTCGGCGGTATCGTCGGCATCGGCGCACTGATCGCTTATGTAGACTTCTTCGCCGGTCTGTACACACTGGTCAACCTGCTGGGTGTATACTGGTGCACGAATCAGATCGTTGCGCTTACGAAAGAATATTTTGACGATCCCCAGAAATGGGAGACCACCA
The DNA here is from genome assembly GCA_002373555.1 of Lachnospiraceae bacterium UBA3645. Taxonomy (GTDB): domain Bacteria; phylum Bacillota; class Clostridia; order Lachnospirales; family Lachnospiraceae; genus UBA3305. The sequence continues at coordinate 1,200 of DFKM01000136.1, read as the reverse complement.
TGTGGAAACCCTGGGCGGATATGAAAGCGCGTTTCGGAAAGAAATAACGGATCTCAGATAAAGGAGCTGTGACATGAGAAAACCCCTGATTGGAATTACTGTAAACTATGATCCGCTGGATACGGTGGGAATGGAATCGCTTATGGGGATCACCGGCCAGGACTGGGATTTCGTCGCCGGCGACTATGTTTACGGGCTTGAAAAAGCCGGCGCAACTCCTGTACTGATTCCCAGGACGGCAGACAATGAAACACTGAAACCGCTGATCGATGCGCTGGACGGCGTGCTGGTCTCCGGCGGTCACGATGTGGATCCGGCTTCTTATCAGGAGAGGATCCTGGGACACTGCGGAAGGATCGTGCCGGAGCGGGATGCCATGGATATCTTTATCACCCGTTACGCATACGAACAGGGAAAGGCGATCCTCGGGATCTGCCGCGGCTGCCAGATCATGAATGTTGCCTTCGGCGGGAACATGTATCAGGATCTGGAGAAGGAGAGCGACGGAAAATTCCTCCATCATTTTATGGGGAATTCACCCAGGAACCGGGTCGTGCATAAAGACACGCTTGCACCGGGCAGCATCGTAGCGCAGATCTTCGGCAAGGAGACGCTGTCCGTCAACAGCTACCATCACCAGGCGGTGAAGGAGCCCGGTGAAAATGTTACCTTCACGGCATGGTCCGAAGACGGCGTGCCGGAAGCGCTGGAGATCTCCGGGAAGCATCCGTTTGTGGTTGGCGTGCAGTGGCACCCGGAGATGATGTTCGATTCCGAAGAGCAGCTGAAGGTGATCAAGGCATTCGAGGATGCCTGCCGCTGAATATCGGGACACGGATTTCCGAACACGGATTTCCGAACACGGAATTTGAACGCTGCTTTCCCTATATGCGCGCATCGGACAGACAGACCCCTGTCCGTTTTCGCCCCCTGAAGAGACCCGGCTGAAAACCGCCAGGTCTTTTTGTTGTTTAAAATACGAAGAACCGCTTCATGACGGCCGGTCCGCCGAAAACTCTGCTTTCTTTCCGTATCAAACCATTCCAAATATGCTAAACTGAAATCAGAATATTCATCGCGTTTTCCCAGCGGAAAGGAGTTCCCATGATTACTGCGTCACAGCCGATGAAGCTTCCCGATTACAATAAAGCGTACAAGGTCATCGCCCTCGATCTGGACGGCACCCTGACCAACTCCAGG
>DFKM01000234.1 GCA_002373555.1 Lachnospiraceae bacterium UBA3645 | reverse complement strand
AGACATGAAAACAAAAATACTTTTAAGGAGGTATCATCATGAAGTTTTTACATTTTATCAGTGAGTTCACTTTTGGTATTGCTACACGTACGGATACCCTTAAAGGTATCTGAACTTCCAACGGGTGTCATTTCCAAAGCATACTGTGAGGGTCATGCGAGGAACCGGGAGCTGCCATACGGCAGCTCCTTTTTTAACCTGCGATGCCTTTTCCCACGATCGATTAAAAAAGCGGCGTCAGACGCCGCTTCGCTTTGTGATCAGTATCCCAGTTCTTCATTGATCAGCACGATCTCCGTATCCGATCCCATCAGGTTGCGCCAGTGTACGGACAGCCCTCTGCAGATCCGGTCCGGACTGCTGCAATTATAACATCTGTCTCCCTTCACAGCGCAGGGGGTCTTCATGCCGAGGCGCTGCGCATTCTTCGGTGAGGCAATATTTCTGGCACGCCACAGAGCAGCATCGTAATCCGGTGCGATCTTGTTCGCGCCGACGACCAGAAACACCTTCTCATGTCCGAAAAAGATGGACGCCAGGCGGTTTCCCATGCCGTCGATATTGATGATCTCGCCGGTCTCCGCCAGTCCGTTCACGGAGGAAAAGTACACCTTCGCGGCAGCCGCCTGCTTCCGGACCGTCATATGGTCCGTGCCTTCCGGCAGCTTGTGGTGCCAGTAGACTTCATTGTGTGAGGACAGCTTTTCATACAGTCCCATCTCATGCAGCGTGGCAGAACCGCCGAAGCCGACAGTCGTCCCGTCCACCTTTGCATCGATATAGTCCGCCGCTTCCTCTTTCGTCTCAAAGCATGCGACCGCATATCCCAGTTTTTCCAGATTTTCTTTGACATTCGTAAAATCCATAACGTTCTCCCTTCTCCTCTGCAGACGGTTCATAACATATGCTGCAATCTCATGCCGTTATTGTACTGTAATGCGCCGTTTTCTTCCACCGTTTTTCTTCCATCAGCAGTCAGCATGACTTCTTTCGGGATCAGCATTTATGATGTGATCACTGCCTTTTCCGTTCCGGTGCCTCTGCTCGGTTTCCTGCTGCAGCAGCCGGTATCTGTACGGGCAGTACACATCCGATGAGCATTCTGCGTAAAATCTCAATACCCGAACACTTCCGCGGCCCTGCGCATGTTCTTCCGGATCTGCACGCCGAAAGGACAGCGTGTCTCGCATGCGCCGCACTGAATACATTCGGATGCATGATGCGCCAGCACCGCATAATGCTCCCGGACAGTTTCCGGGATCTTCCCCTGCGCTTCCGCCAGATGCAGAAATTTTGTCACATCCGCCACAGAGATATCCACGGGACAGGGCCTGCAGTGACTGCAGTACATGCAGTGTCCTTCCCACCGGATCTTCGGAAAGGACGCAAATGCGCCGGCATAATCTCTTTCCTCGTCCGAAGCTTTTTCATATGCGGCACTCTCCCGAAGCTGTTCCGGGCTGTGTGCGCCGGACATGACGGATGCGACGGCCGGACGTGTCAGCGCGTAATGAATGCACTGGTTTACCGTAAGCGCCGCACCGGCAGGGGACAGCGAAGCATCCAGAAGATCCCCGCCGCCGAAGCATTTCATGACCGTGATGCCGACGCCCATCCGCTGACAGGTTTCATACAGATGCTGCCGTTCCGGATCCATATTCGTAAGCACGTTTTCATAAGCTTCATCCGCCCACAGATCCTCTACATCCTCGCCTGCCGGCTGAAGATCGTAGCACGGATTGACGGAGAACATCAGCACTTCGATCTTTCCTGTTTCCACGGCTTTCTGCGCCACCTGCGGATTATGACTGGAGAGGCCGATATGGCGGATCCTTCCGGATCGTTTCAGTTCCATTGCATAATCCAGGATCCCGTTCTTTATGATATCCTCCCAGTCAGACAGGGAATCGCAGTAATGGATCATGCCGACATCCAGATAATCCGTTCCGAGAAGTTCCATCATCTCCGCGAATCCGGTCTTTACTTCGTCAAGCTTCCGGCTCCTTTTGTACTGCCCGTTCTTCCATACGGAACAGATGTGTGACTGTATGAAGAACTTCTCCCGCCGTCCTGCGATCGCATCGCCGACCGCTTTTCTCATCTGCGGATCCGACGCATAAAGATCAAAATAGTTGATGCCGAGTTCCTCGGCCAGATCGAACATCTTCTTCGCCATGCTGTAATTGTCTTCGGCAAAGCCTTCGCAGCCCATTCCGATCTCGCTGATCATCAGACCGGTATTTCCAAGTGCGCGGTATTTCATAAAGATCTCCTTCTTCTGCTTCATTTCTGTTCCTGACCGATCTCCGACACCCATGCGGAAACCTCTTTTCTGCTCATAGCTGTCAGATCTTTTCCCCCGAGGATCTGCGCTCCCTTCGCGCCTTCCCGGATCCCGGCCATGCTGCCGGAAATTCCGCTGGATCCGCTGGTGCAGAAAGGAACGACTGTCTTGCGTTTCATGCTGTATTGATCCAGAAATGTGCGAATCAGTTTCGGTTCCTTCCCCCACCAGATCGGATACCCCAGGTACACGGTCTTGTACTGAGAAAGATTTCTGATCACTGTTGCCATCGCCGGTCTTGCAGAGGCGCTGTTCTGTTCTCTCGTCGCACGACAGTTATCATTGTGATAATCCAGATCCTTCTCTGAATACTTCTTCTTCGGCATCAGTCGGATGATATCCGCGCCGGCGGCCTTCCTTACCTTCTTTGCCGCTCCGGCCGTCGTTCCGGTGGCCGAGAAAAATACAACAAGCGTATCCTTCTTCCCGTCAGAGACCGTCACGCTGCATTTGTATTTTTTCTTTTTGTAAACAGCCGTGATAACGGCATTGCCTGCCTTTTTCGCTTTTACCTTTCCGGAACTGTTTACCGAAGCCACTTTCGGTTTGGAAGATTTCCATTTAACTTTCTTTGCATGGCTGAGTTTCAGCCTGCAGCTCTGTCCCTTCTTCAAAAGAAGCGACTGACAGCTGATGGAAGGTTTCCCGGCTGCGGAAACCGTCTGTGCCGCAAGCGGGGACAGCAGCATCCAGGCCGCCATCAGAACTGCAATGCAGAAAAAGGTTCTCCTGAATTTTAATGATTTCCCGATTTTCATCTTATGCGTATCCTTCTCCCTTTTTGTTTTTTGGCGCGGGAACAAAGTCCTTGCCTCCGTCCCTTATCATTTCCGGATCATCATCAGCATGACCGTAAACAGGATCACCGGCGAGACCCAGATCGTCCGGTAGCCGAACCATCCGCAGGCAACACCGCCGAGTCCCGCGCCGACTGCAAAGACAAAAATGATCCCGAAGAAATGCATTGCTTTGTACAGAAAGCTCTTCTCTTTCGTCCGGATATAATGCGACAGGCTCTCCGTCCCGCTCCGCAGATTTCCGATGCACATGGTGCTGGCATAACCGTAGCCGTGCACCTTCCGGAACGTCTGCACCTGCATGGCGCAGGTAAAGGAGACCATCATATTTGCCGCCATGTTCAGCCCGGCCGGCATCATGCCTACCAGTGCCAGCATGACAACCTCGATCAACAGAATGATCTGTCTCCAGTGAATCTTCCTGCTGTTTTTAAATCTGCTCTCGATCCTCTCCGCCAGAAAAATGCCTGCGGCAAAGGAGACCAGCGGGAGCATGTAGTGCATGCTTTTTACCGGATTGCCCAGCATCAGGTTCTGGCTCATCAGCACAACATTGCCGGTCTGGGCGTTGGCGAACACCCCGTCCCGCATATTATAGGTATACGCGTCCTGCAGCCCTCCGGAAAAAGAGAGAAGCGCACTTAAATGAAAACTTTCCGATGTCTGCATCTTAATGAATCCTGTCTCCTGTCTGAAAAGTATTACCGGTCTGCCAATCTATCACAGTACGGTCTTTTCCGCAACCGCTTTTTTCTGCTCCGGGCCTGTGAGCACGGCAATAAATGCCTGCACGATCTTCGCCGTCATGCCCCAGATCACATGTCCTTCGTATTCATAGAACAGGATGCTGTCCTCCTGCGCCCTCCAGCCGTACTGCCGGCCGCCGTGGATCTTCTCAAACGGAAAATCCTCCCGAAATTCCGGCCGGTAGACCACCTTATGGATCTCCGGCGCATTTTCCAGGAAGAAAGAGAGCGGAACGGTGAAGACTTCCGCGACTTCGTCTTCGCTGAAACGGAAGTCATATGACCGCAGCAGGCACACATAAGGATATACGCATCTGGTCCCGGCGGCAAAGACATCTGCAGGACCGATGATCTCCGCCTGCTCGGATGTCACCAGGAGTTCTTCGGTCATTTCCCGCAGTGCGGCTGCTTCCGGCGTTTCACCTTCTTCCATGCCGCCGCCCGGGAAACAGATATCGCCCGGCTGGTGCTCCAGCTTTTCGGAGCGGACTTCGAACAGAAGATGCAGACCATCCTGCATTTCCATGACCGGGATCATGACCGCGGAATGGCGGATGCTGTGCTCCCCGATCATTGCCGGTGTTCTGTTCCTGAAAACGGAAAGATCCTGCATGGCTCTCCTCCTCTCTTCCGTAACCCATGGGGACAGGCATCAATGGTAGGTAGATTTCATTAAGA
>DFKM01000018.1 GCA_002373555.1 Lachnospiraceae bacterium UBA3645 | reverse complement strand
CCATGCTGATCGGCGTGGTATTCGGCCTGTTCCCGGCAGTCAAGGCTGCCAATCTCAACCCGATCGAGGCTTTACGACATGAATGATAAGATACACATTTACGGAGCGACGGAGAACAACCTGAAGGATGTTTCTCTTTCGATCCCCAAAAAGCAGATCACAGTATTTACCGGAGTCTCTGGCTCCGGTAAATCTTCTTTATGTCTGGATACGATCGCTGCGGAATCCAGGCGCGAGCTCAATGAGACCTTTCCGAGTTTTGTGCAGCAGTATCTGCCGAAGTACGGCAGGCCGCATGTGGAGCGGATCGAGAATCTGCCGGTCACCATCGTGATCGATCAGAAAAAGCCGGCCGGCAATACCCGGTCGACGGTCGGCACCTATACGGACATCTATTCCCTGCTGCGTCTGCTCTTTTCCCGCGTCGGCAAGCCGTTCATCGGCTATTCCGACAGCTTTTCGTTCAATCATCCCGCGGGAAAATGCGAACGCTGCGACGGCATCGGCACGGTCACGGAGCTGGATATCCATAAGCTCGTGGATTTCGATAAATGCCTGAATGATGAGGATGTGATCCATTTCCCGACGTTCACGACGGGCGCCTGGCGGTGGAAACGGTACGCCTACAGCGGCCTGTTCGATCTGAACAAGAAGATCAAAGATTATTCGGAGGAAGAACTGAACCTCTTCCTGTATTCGCCGCAGATCCGGCTGAAGAATCCGCCGTCGAACTGGCCGAAATCGGCGAAATTCGAGGGCATGTTCCCGCGGATGTACCGCAGCATCATTACTACAAAGGAAGGCAAACGCCAGCAGAAGGTGCTGGATAAGATGGTCTCCACCTTCACCTGCCCGGAATGTCATGGCACGCGGGTGAACGAACGTGTACGGAGCTGTAAGATCAACGGGAAGAATATCGCAGAGGTCGTGGACATGCCGATCCCCGAAGCGATCGCATTTGTCGCCGGGATCACGGATCCGCTGGCTGTCGATATCAGGAGAGAGCTGCTGAAGCGCCTTTCGGCGCTGACGGAGATCGGTCTGGGCTATCTTTCCTTAAGCCGGATCACCTCCACGCTTTCAGGCGGTGAGGCGCAGCGCATCAAGATCGCGAAATACATCAATTCCGCGCTGACGGATATGGTCTACGTGCTGGATGAACCGAGCGTCGGTCTGCATCCGAGAGATATTACGCTGTTAAAGAAGTCGCTGAAGAGGCTGCGGGACCACGGCAATACGATCATGATCGTGGAGCACCACCGGGAAGTGATCGCGATGGCGGATCATATCGTGGATATGGGCCCGGCAGCCGGCAGGCACGGCGGTGAGATCATGTTCGAGGGCAGCTATGAGGAACTTTTGGCGTCCGATACGATCACCGGAAAGATGCTGAAGCACCATTCGGAGATCAAGAAGAAGATCCGTGTCCCGTCGGGCTATTTCCCGGTGAAGGATGCTTCGCTGCACAACCTGAAGCACATCGATGTCCAGCTTCCGCTGGGCGTGCTGTGCGTGATCGCGGGCGTGGCGGGATCCGGCAAGAGCTCGCTGATGGAGCAGTTCATGCGGGACAATGACAGTCTGGACATCGTCTCGATCCGGCAGAAGGATATCGGCATCAATCTGCGTTCCACGCCGGCCACCTATCTGGATATCTCGGATCCGATCCGGAATCTGTTCGCGAAGGCCAACCATGTGAGCAACCAGCTGTTCTCGTTCAATTCGAAGGGCGCGTGCCCGGCGTGCGGCGGGAAGGGCATCATCGTTTCCGAGATGGCTTTCATGGAGTCGATCGAGACGGTCTGCGAGCTGTGCCATGGGAGCAGATACAATGCGGAGACGCTGCAGTATCAGTATCACGGGAAGAATATCGCGGAGGTCATGGACATGACCGTAAATGAAGCGTGCGAGTTCTTCGCGGATCAGGAGTTCCTCTATGCCCTGCAGTCGCTGCAGAAGGTGGGACTGGGCTATCTGCATCTGAACCAGGCGATGACGACGCTCTCGGGCGGCGAGCTGCAGAGAGTAAAGCTCGCGAGCGAACTGAAGCGAACGGGCTCGGTGTTCATCATCGATGAGCCGACGAGCGGCCTGCATCTGGATGATGTGCAGAAGCTCATGAAGCTGTTCAACGAGATGGTGGACGCGGGGAATTCGCTGTTCCTGATCGAACACAGTCTGGATGTGATCAAGGATGCGGATTATGTGATCGAGCTGGGACCGGGCGGTGGTATGGACGGCGGCGATCTGCTGTATGCGGGGACGGTGGAAGAGATGCTGGCCTGCGGAAAGTCGGTCACCGCGCCGTATATCCGGGACAGCCTGCCAGGCAAAGCGTAAGAAGTGACGCCCAGCCGGCATTTTCGCCGCTTTTTATAAGTGCGTATAATTTTTACAGGAAAATTCGGAGAGAGACATAATGTGTCGGGGTTTGGAGGCGTTCATGGTATGAATAACGTTTTCAGACCCTTTATTTATATGAATACGATATATAAATCGTAAAATCATGCAATAGAAATAAAGTTTTAATATGATAAAATATTACGCCAAAATAGGGAAAGCGCGCAAATACTTGAAATAAAAACTTAATTTGTTTTTCCGTAATTTTTGTGTTATAATATTTTCAAATAAATTAAGTCGAAGGGTTTTTTGCTCTCGTCAGAAGCGTTATGCGGAAAGGAGACGGCATGTTCCAGGTCGGAGAACGGATCATTTACGGCAGCAGGGGCGTTTGTGAAATCGCGGATGTAACATGTTTAAAAAGAGAAGGGATACCGGAGGATCGGGTATATTATATACTCAAGCCTCTGTGGAACAAGGACAGCACGATCATGACGCCGGTGGATAATGACAGAATCGTTATGCGTTCTCTGATCACGAAGGATGAGGCCGAGAGGCTGATCAGCGAGATGCCGGCCATCGAGGAGATCCATGTTCCAGAGGAGAAGCAGCGCGAGCAGATCTATAAGGACTGCATCCATACCGGGGACTGCCGGGAGTATATCAGTCTCATCAAGACACTCTATCACAGAAAGAGGGTCCGTGTGGCGGCCGGGAAGAAGATCACTTCGACCGACGAGAGATACCTGAAACAGGCAGAGGAAGCGCTTTATTCGGAATTCTCGGTGCTCTTCTCAATCCCGAGAGAGAAGATGCCGGAATATATCCATGAAAAGCTCGGCAATGCGGGCTGAGACAGCATACCCAGATAACCAGAGGAGCCAGGCACGGCGTA
>DFKM01000222.1:473-13309 GCA_002373555.1 Lachnospiraceae bacterium UBA3645 | reverse complement strand
CGGCTGCAGCATACGCTGCAGCCGGTTTTCTTTTATAGGATAATCAAAGTTCTTTAGGGTTTGCCAAAGTTTTTTAGGATAATCAAAGTTCTTTAGGGTTTGCCAAAGTTTTTTAGGGTCGATCCGTAGGGCCTGGCATAAAATCAGACAGACTTTTTTCGGGAGAATCAGTAGGGTCTGGTTTTAGGGTCAATCAGTAGGGTTGAATTTTAGGGACAGAATAATTAAACAGAGCAGGGCACGGTGGGTACCGGCCCTGCTCTGTATTGCAGACAATTCTTGTGAGTTATAGTTTCAGCGTTGGGAATGGCGAATCGGTAGAGTATTCTTCGTGTGCGTGTTTGCGAAAAAAGTAATACTCCTCATCCAGTTCTTTATGCGCTATAAAAGCATAAAGGTACTCCAGTTCTTCGCGATCAGTCTGTTGATCATCCAACAGTTCATGGATGTAGTCCCGCAATTCATTGCAGCGCTTGAGGAGAATGTCATACTGCTCCTGAAGCGTTGAGGGCTTTTTATGTCTGGTCATTTGATTTCCCTTTCTCTAAACGGCATTTGAGTGTCATAATAATTCATCATCTTCAAAATACTGTACCTGTGAACGGTCTGAAGATCCATATAATGTTGGATTGTTTCTTGCGGCGTAAAGGAAGCGGTTGCGGAGATGCTCAAAATTTCGGAATCCGTGACCGCTCCTTTTCAGATCCTTGATTTTTCTGTTCAGGGATTCAATCGGGCCATTGGAAAGGCGGCTGTCATACAGATTACCTGCTCCATGTTTTTCGACCATAACAAATGAGTTGAGGATAGGTTCTTTATACTTGCAGAGAAGCTGCGCGAAATCGACAAACAGATCCTGTCCACTGCGAAAATATAGATCAATGAGATCTTCGATTTCCTCTGCTGCACGAATAGGAAGACCGGCGTTGCGGGTATTGAAACTTACATATTTGTTTTTCAGCTCCCGCAGTGTCCTCAATCGTGGATCGACGCGGAACAAAGCATCCTCGTAATCGTAGGTATTCATGTAGCGGCGGAAGTGCTGATCCATGCGGGTATCGGCATGATACGTGATGTTTTCCGGGTTAGAGAGGATAAGCCAACGGTATTTCTTCAGTAGATAAATCTCATCGGATACAGGAAGAGAGATCGGACGTCCCTGCTCAGCCGAAAGTCTTTCTTCCCGTTCACGGTCGCGTTTACGAAAGTCACGCTCCCGCTGGCGGATATACATATCGATTGCATGCACAATCCACTGAATCACATGGAATGAATCAACGACAGAGACAGCGTTCGGGAAATACTTATCAACAAAAGATATGTACTGATTATACATGTCTGAAAGCAGATATTTTACCTGGTTCCGCTCTTCCGGAGGAATGGAAACAAAGTACGGTTCTGTGATTTTTGCACGTCTGCTCCGGAGAAGATCGATTGGATCTCCGGTATGAAAGTCCTGAATAACCAATGCGTATTTTCCGTCATCACCCATATCGGTATAGACTTCATCAACAGAAATGATATCTGTGAGCGGGAGCCGTTCCATCTTGACATATCGGTCAAATACATCAAGTACATGTGTATCAGATGTCTTAAAGCGCCTGGCGATTGAAGCAGCCGGTTCATTAAGATTTCTGAAAGCCTGGATGATCAGCATGTCTGTGGCGTTTGTAGTACGACGACTGCGGTTCACAAAGCGGAATGATTCATTTGCTTCATATCGACAGTCAGGATTTGTACAACGCCAACGCCGCTGTTTAAGCAGCAGGATCAGGGCATAGCCATCCTGCAGGATGGGATGGGAAATAGTTCTTTGTTTTATGCCTCTGGAATACATGCGAAATCCGCAGGATGGGCAGTAATGAGGGAGGGGACGAGATTCTAAAGTGATCAGTTTTTTGCTTCCCTCAACTTGAATATCCGAGATGTAAATATCAGGGTCTTCTAAGTCGAGAATGTCTGTGATACTATTCATGTATCCTCCTTTCGATAAAGAAATGTCTGCAAACAAATCTTACGAAAAGAGGAAGGGAAGGGCAATCATTAACCCTTCCCTTTTTGAATGCGTAAACAAATCGGTTTCCGCAGCAGTGTCATTGGATATACAAACCCTACTGCCAGTCCCTAAAACCAGACCCTAAAAGCTGACCCTACGAATCGACCCTACTGAATGACCCGAAAAGTCGTAGACCCTAAAAAACTTTGGATACCCGATAAAGAAAGGACGGCGGATCACGCCGTCCTTTCCTGCTTTCCGCATGCGCTGCAGTAAGGGGATCTCTCCGGGATGTCAAGCACCGTAAAATCCTGCCGCAGCAGATCGAAGAAGAGAATGCGGCCGGTGAGAAGATCACCTGCCCCGGTCAGATATTTGATCGCTTCCGCTGCCTGGAGCGACCCGGCCGTGCCGGTCGCGGCACCGAGCACACCCATGACAGCACAGCTTTCACAGGAATCGTCCGCCGGTTCATTTCCGGCAATGCAGCGGAAACAGGGATAGTTTCCCCCGGGGATCCAGGTCATGATCTGTCCGGATGTTCCCAGCACGCCCGCATGGACAAAAGGCTTTTCCGATTTTACGCAGGCATCGTTGATCATCAGTTTGTTTTCCATACCGTCCGTGCAGTCCAGTACGATGTCATAATCCCGGATCAGGCCGGTGATATTTTCCGGTGTGATCCGGTCAGAGATCCGGATGAAACGGACCTCGGGGTTCAGTGCACGGAGCGTTTTTTCGGCCGATTCCGTCTTCGGAACGCCGATCCTGTCTGTCGTATGAAGGATCTGCCGCTGCAGATTGGAGAGGTCGACGCAGTCGAAATCAGCGATCCCGATCGTGCCGACACCGGCCGCTGCCAGATACAGAAGCGCCGGGGAACCGAGACCGCCGGCACCGATCACAAGAACATGTCCGTCCTTCAGTTTTTTCTGACCTTCATAGCCGATTTCTTCGATCAGCATCTGCCTGGAATAGCGTTCCAGCTCTTGATTGGACAACATGATGATGGACCTCCTTCAGGCGGATTCCCACGCTTCGGCGCCGGTCTGTTCCGCCCGCACGGTCAGGGAATCGACAATATCATAAATCAGGTCGCAGTTCCCGCAAAGACGCAGCCAGTCAGGGAACGAGCCGTCTTTCCGTAAATGAGAAACAAGCGAACGGTCGGGAAGCAGTCCCAGTGCTGTGATCATTGTATCACATTCCATGAGTTCTGTCTCTCCGGAACGCAGATCCTTTACGGTCACGGCGGAAATGCGTTCCGTACCGTGGATCTCTGTCACTGTGGAATGCAGCCGCAGCGGGATATGATACGCTTCAATGCATTCGCGGTGATTGCGCGCCAGCCCGCCCGGATGGTCGTTCTGCTCGATCATGGCAAGGATGGTCTTGCCCGACTGCGCCAGCTGGCGGGCCATGATCTGGCCGACGTTTCCGCTGCCGAGGATGACGATGCGCTCTCCGATATCCGCGTGTCCGCCGCAGTTCAGCATGCCCTGCAGACAGCCTGCGGTAAGCACGCCGGCAGGCCGTGTCCCCGCGACGGGAACGGAAGAGAGGTTCCGTTCGATGCTGCCGGCGGCAAGAATGCAGGCGCGGAAACGGACCAGCGTCAACCCGTCCGCCGAAGACAGCAGCGCAGTGCGGTCTTCGGAAATGGAGAGCACTGTGGTCCCGGTGCGGAGGCGGACGGCCGAGCCGGCCAGCCGCGCGCGGAAGCGCGCGGCGTACTCCCGGCCGGTGAGGTCTTCGCCGAAATAGCCCAGCCCGAATCCGTGATGAATGCAGCGGTTCAGGATCCCGCCGGGCTGGGCATCCTGCTCCGCCAGGAGCACATCGGCGCCGGCCGCGCATGCGGAAAGCGCCGCGGACATGCCCGCGGCGCCGGCGCCGGCGATGAAGATGTCACAGGTGAGCTCTTTCATAACAGTAAATCCATGATCCTTTGCATGCACCGGCTGCCCTGGCAGTTGCCCATCATGGCGCCGGTACGGTATTTGATGCCGGACAGAGACCGTGCTCCGCGGCGGACCGCATCCCGGATCTCTCCTTCGGAGATATCCCGGCACATGCATACGATCCTGCCGTAAGCCGGATCCTTCCGGATCAGTGCATTACGTTCTTCCGCAGAAAGTACATGAACAGTCACCGGCGGTTTCCGGACCGGATCGAAATCCGGATTCTCCGCCACCTCTCCAAGGGCCGCCAGGATCCTGCCCGTCAGATCCTCCGCCAGTGCATTGCTGCAGGTCAGCCCCGGCGTCTTGATGCCGATCAGGCTGAAAAATCCGTCTTCTTCCAGAATGGAAAAATCGAAATGGCTCTTTCCGGCAGGCACCCATGTATCCCCGGACCGCATGACTGTATACGGATTCGGACGGGAGACCGCAAAGGTGCGCAGGATCTGATCCGCCGGCAGCCCGGGAACGACTTCTCTGCACAGTTCCTGCAGACGGGCGATGCCGCCGCTGTCCGTCGGATTGCCGGGACCGTTCATTTCCCGTTCCGTCTGCCCGATCATCATATTTCCGTGGGCTGTCGGGATGAGCGTCAGCCCCTTGCTGCCGTCCTCCGTTTCATGGAAGATCACATGAGATACAGCAGGGCCGGCATCGTCTTCCAGTACGATATAATCTGCCGCTGCTGTCTGTATGCGGACAGAGGGATCTGATACGAGCTCATGTACGTTCCCGGCCGCAGTGCCGGCACAGTTTACGAGAATGCGGCAGCCGTATTCCTGCCCGGAGGCGGTTACGGTAAAGCCTTCTGAAGTTCGCTGCACGTGTTCGGCATTGCGCTTGAAAACAAATTCCGCGCCGTTTGCCAGCGCATTCTCATAAGCCGCGATACCGAGCTCCCACGGATCGACCGTGCAGGTGCCCGGCGCATACAGCGCGCCGGAAACAGCCGGAGACAGCAGCGGTTCCATCGCGAGCGTTTCCCTGCGGGAAAGCAGCCGCAGCCCCGGCACGCCGTTCTTCTTCCCGCGTTCCAGCTTATCCGTAAGGGAACGGTCGGCGTTTTCGCCGAAACTGACGACCAGGGATCCTGTATTCCGGTATCGGACGCTCAGCGTCCGGCACAGTTCCGGGAACGCAATGCAGGCCTCCGTCGTCATCCGTGCTTTTCTTGTGCCGGGCTTCATGTCGTAGCCGGCGTAAATGATCCCGCTGCCGCCGCGGGAGATTCCCGTACACACATCGTCCGCCATTTCCAGTACGCGGACGGACAGATCATAACGCCGCAGAGAACGCGCCAGGAAGCAGCCGAGCACGCCGGCGCCGATAATGATCACATCCGTATGCCTGCCGGACAGGCCGGCAGCCCGGCTGCCGCTCATCAGAAACGCTCCCGTACGCTGCCGGGATTTTTCAGTTCGTAGCCGCCCAGGGCTTCCAGACGATTCCGGAATTCCGCACTCTGAAGGATCGCGATCAGCTTCTGTACGAGCGCGGTCTCCCACGCCGCATCGGGAATCAGCAGATCGTACTGCTCCATGCAGACTGGAAGAAAATCCAGATCATACAGGCGGGCTGCGGAGTAAATGCCCATGCCGGCATCCGCAGTATTGGAGGCGATCTGCGCCGCGACCGAGGTGTGCGTGAACTCCTCACGGTCATAGCCGTAAATATCGCCGAAGGAAACCCCTTCCTTACGGCACAGATAATCGATCAGGATCCTTGTGCCGGAACCTTTCTGGCGGTTGACATAACGTACGCCGGCGCGTGTCAGATCGTAGATCCCCTGAATGTTCTTCGGATTTCCTTTCTGCAGCATCAGTCCCTGCGTCCTTCCGACGCATTCCACGAGACGTACGCCGCCCTGCGGGAAATATTTCCTGATGAAAGCGGTATTATAAACGCCGTCCGCTTCATTCAGCAGATGAACGCCCGCGATATGGGTTTCCCCGCGCTTTACCGCCATGATGCCGCCCATCGAACCGACATGGGTGGAACTCATGTGCAGGGACGGATCGGAAGAATGCAGGAGATCCGAAATCTCATCCAGCAGCGGATCGTGACTGCCGATGGCGACCAGCGTGCGGGAGAGCGCCTCCCGTTTCTTCAGAAGCCTTACCGTGACTTCGCTGCCGGCTTCATAGCCTTCGACGCCCTGCGGGATCTCCAGAATACCGTCGGCCTTCATGAAGGAGGAGACAACGCCGCTGCCCCGGCCGAGCGGAGAGGCCATGATCTTCCCGCCGACTTCGCCCATGCGGACACGCACATATTCCCGGTATTTCAGGCCGGATACGACATTTTTGGAAAGAACCGCCGTGCATGTGTCGGGCTGCGCTTCGGCAGCGTGATACCAGCAGTCGATCAGCGGCTTCAGGAACTGCTCCAGAACGATGATGCCGGATACGGGGTAGCCCGGTACGCCCAGCACGGGTTTTCTGCCGGAAAGACCGAGGATCGCGGGCTTTCCGGGCTTGATGGCGATTCCGTGGTACAGGACCGTGCCGAGGGAACCGATCACTTCCGTGGAGTAATCCTCCCGGCCGGCGGAGGAGCCGGCGTTCAGCAGCACGATATCACATTCGGAAAGCGCTGTCTGCACGGCGCTGCGGATGTCTTCCTTCACATCCTTCACGATGGGATAGGTGCGCGGCACGGCGTTCCATTCGGTCAGCATTCCGGAGAAAATGGAAGAGTTGAACTCCAGAATATCGCCCGGTGCGGGATCCGGCGTCGGCGGCACGATTTCGTCTCCGGTCGGAATGATCCCGACGACCGGTTTTGTCAGCACGGATACTTCCGTCACCCCTGCCGCGATCATCGCGCCGATGGCGGAAGGGGTGACCGCGGTATAGGAGGGCAGGATCATTTCGCCCGCACAGATATCTTCCCCGATCTGCCGGATGTGCTGCCAGGGCGCGGCGGGTGCGTACAGCTTTACGGTGCCGTCCTCCTGTCTTATCACATCCTCGATCATGATGACCGCGTCGCAGTCTTCCGGTACGGGATCGCCGGTATCCACGACGATGAACTGTTCCGGGGTCAGGGTGACCGGCGTTGTTTCGCCGGCGCCGAAAGTCAGTCCGGCCTTCAGTGCGATGCCGTCCATTGCGCTCGCGGGATAGTGCGGCGCACAGATCGCGGCGTAGACCGGTGCAGCCGTGATCCTGCCGCAGGATGCAGTCACGGGAACGGATTCGGTCCCGGCCTGAAAGCCTTCGGAAAACAGGGCTTCGGTATAAGCGCCGCGGGCTTCCTCCAGCGGTACGTTTGTCAGATATTGAAATGCCATGAAGGGCCTCCTTACAGTTTGCAGAGATGATCAGCAGGCAGCATAGAAGGAAACATTTACTTCAGCCCCGGCGGGAAGTCCTTCGCAGTCCCGCGGGATCGTGATATAGCCGTCTGTCCCGGCGAGCGCCGAGATCAGGCCGGATTTCGTATGGACCGGTTCCGCAAAGAGCCGGCCGTCCCGTTCGGACAGCCGGACGCCGAGCGTCTCGCTGCGTCCGTGATTCGTGCTCAGCGCTTCGGTCAGGACCGCAGGCGCTGTGCGGACTGTATATTTTTCGCCGGTCAGCGCGGCGATTGCATGCCGTACGAACAGTTTCGTGATGAAGAATGCGGCAACGGGATGCCCGGGCAGCCCGAAGACCGGCCGGTTCCCGGCTTTGCCGAGAATGGTCGGCTTGCCGGGCTTCATGGCGATCCCGTGGAACAGGATGCTTCCGTGCTTTTCGATCACGGCAGCGGCAGCGTCCCTTGCACCGACGGAACTGCCGCCGGAAATCAGCACCATGTCGCATTCGGAAATGGCTTTCTCCAGGATCCCGGAGAGCAGAACTGCGTCGTCCCGGACGATCCCGTAGATCCGTGTGCCGGCACCCATTTCGCGGCACAGCGCATCGAGCATATGGGTATTGACGTCCCGGATCTGCCCGCCAGCGGGTACCTGATCGATGGGGACCAGTTCGTCGCCTGTGGAAATGATGCCGATCTGCGGCCGTTTTATCACGGAAACTCCTGTGATCCCGAGGGAAGCGAGCGCGCCGATATCGGAAGCCGTGATCCTGCGGCCGGCCGGCAGTACGGTCTTTCCGGGCACCAGATCATCGCCCTTATAGATGATATTCAGGCCGGGAGACGCCGGCTTCTCCACACCGATCGTGCCGTCTCCGTAGTCCTCGGTATATTCGATCATCACGACAGCATCCGCGCCTTCCGGTACTGCGCCGCCGGTCGGGACGGAAAAGCAGCAGCCGGCGGAGAGCGCCGCCGCAGCTTCCTCACCCATCAGGATCTCCCCGGAAAGCGTCAGCAGTGCAGGGATCGAATCCGAACAGCCGAAGGTGTCGGAAGCCTTTACGGCGTAGCCGTCGACCGTCGACCTCGTAAAGCCCGGCACATATTCCGAAGAGATGATATCCTCCGCGAGAATGCGGCCGCAGCAGGCGGAAACCGGAACGGTCTCTGCCGGTATGAACGGATGGAATTCCGTTTCTATGACAGAAAATGCCTCTTCAGGCGTCTTGACGGTAAACATGCGGGTATCCTCCCCAAAGAGCAGGTTGTTTCAGTATTCCTGTATGGAATTCATCATATCACAATTCCGTATTTACCGGCATCAGCGATGCCGGAAGTGTATTCCGAAACGGAATAACGAAGAACCGCAGGCAGAACGGATTCCGGTGTAAAAACGTCATTCTGACAGGAATACTGCAGCTGCCCGACGATATTGTAGCATATTCTGACGGGCAGTTGTAAGATTATGCTTTCCAAAACGTAATATGGATCAGAATTGGTTATGAAATAAATCTGTTGTATAAGGGTATTCTTATGCTATAATGTGCAGATGGAACAGGCGGCGGGACCGGAAGAGGATCCGCCGCTGAAAAACCTGTAACAGGAGGTACATTATGAAAAGAACGATCGCATTGCTGCTTGCAGCGCTGATGACTTTCGGCATGCTGACCGCATGCGGACAGAGCCAGCCTGCCGAGACCACCGCGGCAGCAGAGACAGAGGCTGTGACGGAAGCGGCAGAGACCACTGCAGCAGCAGAGACCGAAGCCGCTGAGACGGAAGCGGCAGAGACCACCGCAGCTGCAGAAACAGAAGCCGCAGAGACGGAAGCTGCTGCGGAAGCAGAGAACGCCGTAGACCTGACCATCCTGAAGGAAGCGGATGACAGCATGAAGAATACCTACTCTCTTCTGGCCGTCAATCCCGAAGCTCCCTTTGCGGATGAGAACGGCACGCCTGTAGAAGATGTTGCCGTCAATACGGCAGGTGCCGATGCGCTGATCCACTGGCTGCTGACACAGGAAGCCATTGATCTGGCCGCTGCATACGGACAGGAAGAGTATGGCGACAGCCTGTTCTATGTCCTGGAGGATGTTCCGGTATACACCGGTGAAGTAGCGGAAGCAACAGAGGAGACGAAAGTGATCCGTCTGTCCACCACCACATCCGTGAATGATTCCGGTCTGCTCGGAAGCCTGCTTCCCGTATTCGAAGAGAAATACGGCTATACCGTCGAAGTACAGTCTGCCGGTACCGGCAAGGCGATCGCGGCAGCCGAAAGCGGAAACGCGGATCTGATCCTGGTCCATGCAAAGGCGAAGGAAGAGGAGTTCGTGGAAAAGGGATTTGCCCGTACGGTCGAAGGATTTGAAGCCGAGAGAGTCAGCTTCCTGTACAACTACTTCGTGCTCTGCGGTCCTTCCGAGGATCCGGCAAAGGTCGCGGACTGTGAGACTGCTGCGGATGCATTCAAGGCGATTGCGGACGGCAAGTTCCAGTTCATTTCCCGCGGTGACGGCTCCGGCACCCACACGAAGGAACTTTCCCTGTGGCCCGAAGAACTCGGCATCACCGAAGAAGCGGAATCCTTCGCGGATTACACAGACTGGTACGTATCTGCCAATGCCGGCATGGGCGCCTGCCTTGTCATGGCGGAGGAGATGCACGCTTATATCCTTACGGATAAGGCGACCTATCTGACATTCTTCAACAATCAGGGTGTCATCGAGTAATTCTTATGCTAAAATAATGTGATGCAGGGACCTGGTGTTTCTGCATCACATTTTCTATATTCTGACAGATACGGGAGCAGGAACGTGCGGACAGCGGTGATAAAAGCAATCGAACTGATCCTTTCCGGAGACAGAGAACTGATCAATATCCTTCTGGTCACAGCCAGGATGAGCCTTTCCAGCTCGCTGATCGCACTTGCGGTCGGCGTACCGCTGGGACTGATCCTGGGGGCCGCCGTGTTCCGCGGCAGATCTGTTTTCATTGTACTCAACCGGACACTGATGGGCATGCCGCCGGTCGTCTGCGGCCTGCTTTTTTACATGCTCTTTTCCGGCGTCGGGCCGTTCCGGCATTATAAGCTGCTCTTTACCGTCGAGCTGATGATCCTCGCGCAGGTGGTGCTGATCACGCCGATCGTGATCGGAAACATGGAGAACTATGTTTCCGGCATCGCCGGGCCGGTGCGGGAGACGGCAAAAGGACTCGGGCTGTCCCGGATGACGACGCTCCGGCTTCTGATGAATGAATGTGCGTATGTCATCTGTTCGACGTACCTGCTGGCTTTCGCGCGTGCGATCGCCGAGGTCGGAGCGATCTCCATGGTCGGCGGCGCGATCGCCTGGAAGACCAATGTCATGACGACCGCGATCATGATGTATACGAACCGCGGGAATTTCACGCTGGGCGTCGCGCTCGGCCTGATCCTGATGGCGCTGTCGCTGATCGTCAATATTCTTGTTACCGTGCTCCAGAGGATGATCTCAAAATGAAGACGAATGCTGTTTCCAAAACTTATGACGGCAGGACGGTCCTGCAGATGCCGGCGGTCGATCTGGCTGCGGACACCGTGCATGTGGTGCTCGGATCGAACGGCAGCGGCAAGTCGACCTGGGCAAAGATCCTTGCGGGGGTGCTTGCTGCGGACGGCGGCACGATGCCGCTCACGGAGCCGTGCCGCGTGGGCTGTCTGCCGCAGAAGGCCTATGCATTCCGGATGAGCATGGAAAAGAACCTGCGGATCGCAGCGAATGACAGGGAGCGGGAGGACAGGCTGCTTGCGCAGCTGCATCTGACAGAACTCCGAAAGGCACCGGCAAACCGGCTCTCCGGCGGTGAATCCGCGCGCATGGCGCTCGCCAGAGTGCTGATGAAGCCGTTCGATCTGCTGATCCTGGATGAGCCGTCTGCTGCCATGGATATGGAATCGACCATGCTGGCGGAGAAAGCGATTCTGGAATATAAAAAGGAGACCGGGGCCGCGGTTCTCCTGATCACGCACAGTATCCGGCAGGCCAGACGTGTCGGAGACGGGCTCTTTTTTCTGAAAAACGGCATGCCGGTCGAAACAGGTCCCTGTAAGGAACATCTGGATGCTCCCGGGACGAAAGAACTGAAGGAATTTCTGGAATTTTACGGAGGCTGAAATCTATCAGGCTCCGTTTTTAATCGTCTATTGCAGGGTGCCTGTTCCGTCTGATCTGCCGGACGGTGCGGCTCTGATCGGATTCCGCAGCGCAGCTGCAGAATATGAAGCAGATGTGAAGGCGGCAGAATTCCGCTTCTTATGACAAATTGGAATAAGAACATAGGCCTGCCGGTTTGATAGCTGTTTTCTGCTTTGTTATACTGAAAATGTTTGAATGCGGGGAATGACTGTCCCTGCAGAAAATTCAGCGAAAGAAGGAGGTGTCCCATGAAGCGCCTTGAGAAAAATGAAGCCCTCTGCGTCGGATGCCATCAGTGCGAACTCGCCTGCGCGAAGGCCTATTACAAAGTGGAAGATCCGGCGTTTGCCTGCATCCGCGTCGAGGACGGATGGGATGATGCCGGAGAGTATCGTTCCACGATCCATATCTGCAATCAGTGCGGAAAATGTTCCGAGGTCTGCAATACCTGCGTGATCCAGCCGAACGCAAAAGGCGTCTATATGATAAAGAAAAAAGAGTGTGTCGGATGTCTGATGTGTGTCGGATTCTGTCCGGAACAGGTCATGGTACAGAGCGACGAGCGGACCGAACCGAGCAAATGTATCGCCTGCGGCATCTGCGTAAAGGTATGTCCTACCGGTGCGCTGTCCCTGGTGGATGACTGAAAAGGAGGAGAAGAGCTGTGATCCATATCTGTAATGTACCGAGATACCAGGCGCCTTCCGCAGAAGAGCTTGCGGAAATGCGCAAACATCATGTGCTGCTCCGTTCCTTCGATTATGAAAGAACGCCGATCATGCGCGGTTATACCGATAAGATCCTGACGATCGACGTCGGAGAGCAGTCTGCTGAGATCGCGGATATCCCGGCGGAAGTCAAGGAGAAATTCGTCGGCGGCAAGGGCTACTGCCTGCGGTATCTGTGGGATGCCGTGAACCCGCAGACCAGATGGGATTCTCCCGAGAATGAGATCGTCATGTCGCCCGGACCGATCGCCGGCATTACGCAGTACGGCGGCACCGGCAAGACCTTGATCTGCACCATTTCCCCACTGACGGATATTCCGATCGATTCGAATGTCGGCGGTTTCTTCGGTCCGTATCTGAAGTTCGCGGGCTTTGATGCACTGGAGATCAAGGGAAAATCCGAAAAGGATGTCATCGTTGTGATCGATGCGACCAAAGGGACCATTTCCTTCGAAGAAGCGCCGCTCGAGCATTTTGATGCGCACGTGCTCTGCGAGGAACTGACCGCGCTTTATGCCGATGACGAGAATGACAAGAAGAACATTGCCGTCGCGGCCGCCGGTTCCGGTGCCGATCATGCGAATATCGGCATGCTGAACTTCTCCTTCTACGATCCCCGCCGCGGCGTGACCAGACTGAAACAGGCCGGCAGAGGCGGGATCGGAAGAGT
>DFKM01000222.1:0-424 GCA_002373555.1 Lachnospiraceae bacterium UBA3645 | reverse complement strand
GGGATCGGAAGAGTCTTCCGGAATAAGAAGATCAAGGCGCTGGTCTGCAAGATCGACGGCGTAAAGGCGAATCTGAACAATGCCTATGATTTCGGCCTGATCAACAAGACCGGTCTGAAATTCCACCGTGAGGTGGCAAACAATGACGCGAAGCAGAACGATATGCGAGGCGTGGGCACAGCTTATTCGCTGCGCACGCTGGCCGATTACGACATCGTTCCCACCCATAATTTCAAATTCGGCGATGCCCCCGGCATCGATGAGATGACGGCGGCGGTATTCAAATCCGACTGGCTGACACAGGGCGCGGCGGACGGCTGCTGGTACGGCTGCTCGATGGCCTGTGCAAAGGCATCCGACCATTTCCTCTTAAAGACCGGCCCGTATAAGGGACAGCGTGTCTGCGTGGACGGTCCGGAGTATG
>DFKM01000158.1 GCA_002373555.1 Lachnospiraceae bacterium UBA3645 | reverse complement strand
TTCTGCAAGGATGCCTGGCTGTTCTGGGATATCGCGAAGGATAATCCGCAGATCATCGGCGATTTCGTCTGGGCCGGCATGGATTACATCGGTGAGACCGGCATGGGCGCGCCTGAATACGGCGACTATCACATGGATGCAGACGAGACACAGATGACAGGCGGAAACGGCCGGATCGATATCACCGGCAAGAGAAGAGCGGAGGCAGCCTATACGCTGGTTGCGCTGGAACAGGAAGCCGGACCGCTGATCGGCGTACAGCCGGTCGACAGAACGGACAATCCGAACCTGACCGGATGGAGCCTGACAAAGGCAATTGAGAGCTGGGCATGGAACGGCTGTGAAGGAAAGAACGCGACCGTCGAGGTCTATTCCAGAGCAGCGGAAGTCGAGCTGCAGATCAACGGAAAGAGTGTCGGAAAGAAGAAGACCAGCAAGACGGCGAGAACGCTGTTTACAGTCCCGTATGAAGCCGGTACACTTTCGACGATCGCCTATAACGAGGCCGGAGAGGAGATCGGATTCTATTCCATGAATTCCGCTTCAGACCACACGGAGCTTCGTATGGTCCCGGAAGAAACGCCGAAGGCAGGAAAACTCTGCTGGCTGCGTCTGAAATATACGGATGAGAACGGCATCGTCAAACCTCTGGAGCGGCATATGCTGAAGGTCCGGATCGAGAACGGTGATCTGCTGGGACTCGGCTGTGCCAATTCCTATGTGGACGGCAATTATACGACGGACACGACGGATACCTATTACGGCGAAGCGCTTGCGATCATCCGTCCGAAGGAAGCCGGCGAGATGAAGGTAACCGTAACACAGGATGATTTCGGCGGCGTATTCACAGATACATTTACGGTCGAGTAACAGCCGGTTCAGAGAGTGCAAATTGTTTGTCATCCTGAGCAGCTTTGCTGCGAACGGATCAAAAGGAGAAAAAATGGAGAAATTCTTCAACAATCCCGCCCTGAAGACGAGGATCACCTCCAGCAGCGTCAAGCTGCAGGAGATGTTCATCGGCTATCTGCTCGCACCGCTGTGCGCCATGATGGCCAACTCGATCTTCAGCGCGTATCTGACAAGATATTATGCTGACGTCATCGGTCTGACCGACAGCCAGTTCGGCATCTTCTCGATGATGCTTCCGATCGTCTCTGCGATCGTGGTCGTCATCGGAAATGTTTTCGTCGGTCAGCTGATCGACAATACACGCACACCGGCAGGCAAGGCCAGACCTTACCTGCTGCTCGGTGCACCGGTCATGGCTGTCGCGATCATCCTGATGTTCATGACGCCCGGCGGCGATAATCCGCAGGCTGAGAACTATATGATGAAGATGGTCTGGATCGCCATTTCCTTCAATCTGTTCTACTCCATCGGCTATCCCTGCTACTATACAGCACACAGTTCGATGGTGGCACTTTCCACAAGAAACGGAAACCAGCGCGGTGTACTGGCTACCTTATCCAATGCTTCCATGGTCGCCGCAGCCGGCGTGGGTGCCAGTATCCTGGTGCCGATCCTGCTGCAGCCGTTCATGTTCGTGACCGGCGCAGACGGAACGATCGACCGCGTTGCCAGTTATGCGAACTGGAGAATTCTCGGCATTGCCTTTGCTGTGCTCACCTTCCTGGGAATTGTTCTGGAGTACTATTTCACCAGAGAGCGTATTACCGAGGAAGCCATGGCGCTTGGCGTGAAGGAAGAAAAGCTCCCGATGCGCACGCATGTCAAGGCCTGCACAGCGGAGAAATACTGGTGGATGGTCATCCTTTTCATCCTGTTCTTCCAGATGGGCCAGCTGGTCAAGAATACCTCGATGAGCTTCTACGTCCGCTGGATGTTCGACTCCGTAATCGCTTCGGCAACGCCGGAAGCGACCTCCGGTGCGCTGATGTCCACGCTCGGTCTGGTCGGCGGTCTTCCGTCCGCAGTCGGCATGGTCATTGCCTGGCCGCTTGCCAGCAAGCTCGGAAAGAAGAGAGCAATCGTGCTCGGCCTGATCCTTTCACTTGTCGGCGGTATCGTGGCCTTCCTGAATGTCCATAATTTCATTACCGTTACGCTCGGCGTTGTCCTGAAGGCTGTCGGCATCATTCCCGCACAGTATGTCATGGTCGCCCTGCTCTCGGACGTTCTGGATCACCTGGAAGCAAAGAACGGCTTCCGTTCCGACGGATTTACGATGTCGATCTACGGCGCGACAATGGTCGGACTGGCTGTCCTTTCCATGGGTATCGTGAACATCTTCCTCGGTGCTCTCGGCTATGATGCAACGCTGACACAGCAGACCGCATCCACCGAGACCGGCATGGTCATCGCCTATCTGTGCATGGATATGATCGGCTTTGCGCTTTCCATCATCCTTCTGTGGAGAATGGACGTTGAGAAGTATATCGACGAAGACAAGGCGGCCATCCTGGAGCGTCAGAAAGCGGCTGTTCTTGCCGAAGGCGGCACCTGGATCGAGCCGGAAGAGCGTGCCAGACTGGAACAGGAAGAAGCGGACCGCGCGGCCGAAGAGGAGCGTATCAAAGAGTTAAAGAAACTGTGTGAACAGAAGGGACTGAATTTCGAAGAAGAAAATCAGAAATATCTGGAGGCACAGGAAAAGAAGAAGAACAGCCTGCTGGGCAAGCTGCTCGGTTAAAGGTTGAAAGAGACTGTGAAAACAGTCTCTTTTTCCGTTTACGTTTGTTTTAGTACATTTTACGAATGCGGAACAGCGGTTTGTCGCTTTTATGATATGATTGGTATGATTCAATGAAACTGATCTCATCAGAAAAGAGGAGAAGCAATGAGCAAACTGACTGACCACCTTCCGCCTACGCGGATCAAGTCTTCCAGCGTGAAGATCCAGGAAATGCTGTTCGGATATCTGGCTGCGCCATTCTGCGCCATGATCTCCAATGCTGTATTCGGTTCTTATCTGAACCGTTACTATGTGGATGTCCTCGGCTGGACGAAATTCGGCGTCTTTGCGACCCTTCTGCCGATGCTGTCTTCCTTTGTCGTGATCCTGGGAAATCTGATGGTCGGCCAGTGGATCGATAATACCCGGACAGCAGCCGGAAAGGCGAGACCCTATCTGCTGATCTCCATTCCCATGGTCGCCGTGGCCATCGTTCTGATGTTCATGACACCCACAGAAGCATCGGCACCTGTGCAGATGATCTGGATCGCTGTCACGTATAATCTGTATTATGCGCTGGCTTATCCGTGCTACTATACCGCGCACAGTTCGTTGGTCTCGCTGTCTACCAGAAATGCCAGCCAGCGAGGTCTTCTTGCGACGCTGTCGAATGCATCAACGGTTGCTGCAGCCGGCGTCGGCGCCAGCATCATCGCGCCCATTCTTCTGCAGCCGCTGATGTTCGTTTCCGGACCGAACGGCATCGATATCACGGCCAGTTATGCCAACTGGAGGATCATCTCCATTGCATTTGCATTGCTCTCGGCAGTCGGCATTATCCTGGAATACTTCTTTACCCGCGAGCGGATCACGGAGGAATCACTCAACCTGAACCTGAAGGAAGAGAAGATTCCGATGTCACAGCATATCAAGGCGTGTACTTCCGATAAGTACTGGCGTCTTGTCATCCTGTTCATTCTGGTCTTCCAGTTCGGACAGCTCTGCAAGAACTCTTCCATGAGCTTTTATTCCAGATGGATGTTCGATTCCGTGGTCAATTCCGCAAATCCCGAATCCGCATCCGCTGCGATCATGTCCACCCTCGGTCTGGTCGGCGGACTTCCCGCCGCGCTCGGCATGTTCGTTGCCTGGCCGCTGGCCAATAAGATCGGCAAGAAACGCTCCATCGTGATCGGCCTTGCGATCGCGGCTGTCGGCGGTCTGATCGCCTTCCTGAATGTCAACAGTTTCCCGATCGTCTGCACGGCGGTCGTCCTGAAAGGGATCGGCATCATTCCCGCACAGTATGTCATGCTGGCACTGATCTCGGATATTCTGGATCATCTGGAAGCTAAGAACGGCTTCCGCAGCGACGGTTTCACCATGTCCCTGTACAGTTCCATCATGGCCGGTCTCGGCGGTCTCGGCATGGGCATCATTAATGCGATGCTGACCTTCTCCGGTTATGTGAATACCGGCTACGCCGTGGATCCCGTGTCGGTTACCATGATCGATGATCTGAGCACATGGACCGGCGATATCATTTACCGCCAGATGGGCGGCACGGAACAGGTGCTTGCCTTTGTCTATCTCGGTGTTGACATTATTGCCGGCATCCTGGCGATCCTTCTGCTCTGGAAGATGGATGTTGAAAAATATGTCCCCGAAGACCAGAAGACGATCATTGAAAATCAGAAGGCAGCTGTGCTGGCCGAAGGCGGCACCTGGATCGATCCGGAAGAACGCGCCCGTCTGGAGCAGGAAGAAGCGGACCGTCAGGCTGAAGAAGAACGCATCCGCGAACTGAAGGAGCACTGTGAGAAGAGCGGCCTGGATTTCGAAGAAGAGAACCGGAAATATTTCGATAAGATGGAAAAGCGGAAGAACAGCCTGATCGGGAAATTCCTCGGATAAAGAAACAGGGGGGATAGAATAATGCTGAAGATCGCATCCTTTAAAATGGAGAATCTGACCGGCAGCAGTATCACCGATGAGAAGCATCCTGTCTTTTCCTTCACATTGGAAAGTGATCAGAACAATAATAAACTGCTGCACGCGATCCTTCGCGTTTTCGATGCGGAATCGCAGGATCACACGCCGCTCTGGGAAAAGAGCACGAGAAGACAGTCCGGCATCCGCTGCAGCGGACCGGATCTGGAGCCCCTGCACCGGTATACAGCCGAGCTGAGCGCGGTCGATCACTACGGAGAATCCGCTGCGGCAAGTCTTTCGTTTGAGACCGGCAAAATGGGCACGGACTGGACCGGGCACTGGATCACGGATACAGAATATGTCTTTAAGGAACGGAAGATCTCACCGATCCCGATGACTTTCAAAAGACGCCTCGTCTTTGAGAAAACAGTAAAGCGCGCCAGAGTATTCGCGACCGCACTCGGCATCTATGAGCTGGAGATCAACGGGGAAAAGGTCGGACAGGATTATTTTGCACCGGGCTTCACGTCGTATCATCATCAGATGCAGTATCAGGTCTACGACGTAACGAATATGCTCTCGGATGTTAACGAGATCAGAGCCGTGGTCGCCGGCGGCTGGGCTGTCGGTTCTTATACCTATTTCCGCCGGAACCGGGTCTATGCGGATAAGCAGGCCTTCCTGATGGATCTGATGATCGAATGGGAAGACGGTACCGTATCTGTCATCGGTACGGACGAGCACTGGAATGTCACGCTGGAAGGAAACGTACTGGAGGCGGATCTCTATGACGGCGAAGTCTATGACGCGACGATCGATGAAGATAAAGTTTCCTGGCGGAAAGCCGGTATCTATACGCCGG
>DFKM01000161.1 GCA_002373555.1 Lachnospiraceae bacterium UBA3645 | reverse complement strand
CGGAACGGTCCATGAATGCGCCGGGATCGCCTTCGTCGGCGTTGCAGCAGACATATTTCTCGGGGCCGGGCTGTGCAGCGGCAAAGGACCACTTCACGCCGGTCGGGAAGCCTGCGCCGCCGCGGCCGCGAAGACCGGAGGCCTTCAGGGTCTCAATAACGTCCTCGGGCTTCATCTCGGTAAGCACCTTGCCGAGTGCCTGATAGCCGTCATAAGCGATATATTCGTCGATGATCTCGGGATTGATGATACCGCAGTTTCTGAGTGCGACTCTCTTCTGCTTCTTGTAGAAAGGCGTCTCATCCAGCGATTTGATGGTATTGTCTTCGGCAACGGAATCCTTGTACAGGAGGCGCTGTACGATACGTCCCTTTAACAGATGCTCGGAGACGATCTCCGGTACATCTTCCGGCGTCACGCGCGAATAGAAAGATCCCTCGGGATAGACGATCATGACCGGGCCGTTCTCGCAGAGTCCGAAACATCCCGTACGGACGATCGCGACTTCTTCCTCAAGGCCGTTTGCCTTCAGTTCAGCGGCAAGAGCCTCCTGGACCTTCATGCTGCCGGAGGAAGTACATCCTGTGCCTCCGCAGATAAGTACATGTGCTCGATACATCTTCTTTCCTCCTTATTTAGCTGCGTTCGCGGCGCCGATGGTATAATCTGTCACGACATTTCCGTTTACGATATGATCGACAACGATCTTTGCAGCCTTGTCCGCGTCAAGCTTGACATAGGTGACTTTTTCCTTGCCGGGCTCGAATACCTCGGCCACAGGCTCGAACTGGCAGATGCCGATGCAGCCCGTCTGGGATACAGTAACGTTCTTCAGGCCGCGCTTTGCGACTTCATTGACAAAAGAATTGAGAACAGGACGGGCGCCGGCCGCGATCCCGCAGGTAGCCATGCCGACCACAATGCGGATATTATCCGGTGCATCCTCTCTCATACCCATCTCACCTCTGGCCTTATCTCTCAAAGCCTTAAGCTCAGCTAAGCTCTTCATTTGTTTTCCTCCGTATTGTACAGTGCTTCGATATTCTCTTTTAAATAATCGCCGATGAACATCCGGATCTCCGGCGTCTCGAGAGACACGCCCTCCAGGATCTCCTTCAGCTGTGCCGTGGAAACAAAGAATTCGTTCCCGTTCACGATGTGCGTGTACATCACGTTCACGTCTTCATGACTGCAGATCAGCAGCTGCATGGTGGATGCGATATCCCCCAGCGGCATCCGGTCGATATGCGAAAGTCTGAACGACGCGAAAGTACGTGTGCCGACACCCGGTTTCGAATCGATGGAAAATGTGCCGTCCGCCATCTCGGCCGCCATCTTGAAGAGCGGAACACCCAGGCCGACCTTTCTGGTGGTCCTGGTGGTGAAAAAGGGATCCGTCACCTGCTTCACCTGCTCCTCCGTCATACCGCAGCCGTCATCCTCGATCAGGATGCTCATGAGGTCCTGCGCGGCATCTTCAACGATCCGGACAGTGACATTTTCCGCCTGTGCCCGCATGGAATTCTCCGCCACGTCGAGCACATTCATGGAAAGCTCCTGCATGTTTTATGCTTCCTTATACTTTGCGAGGATCGCAGGTACCTGGTCCGGGGTCATGCGGCCGTAAACCTCATCATTGATCATGATGACCGGCGCAAGTCCGCAGGCGCCCACGCAGCGGCAGGCTTCCAGCGAGAAATTCATATCCGCCGTGCATTCGCCGCCCTGGATGCCGAGCTCATCGGCAAGCTTCGCATAGACTTCACCGGAGCCCTTGACGTAGCAGGCGGTTCCGAGACATACGGATACCTTGTACTTGCCCTTCGGGTTCAGCGTGAACTGTGAGTAGAATGTTGCGACGCCGTATACCTCTTCAAAAGGTATATTCAGGCCGAGCGCGATCATGCGCTGTACTTCTTCCGGGAGATACCCGTAAATCTCCTGCGCTTCCTGCAGGATCGGCATCAGAGCTCCTCTTTCATCTTTGAGGCGCTCAATGACCTCCATTAATGCCTTCTCCTGTTCGGGAGTGCCCTGGAAAGGAACATTGGTCTTCGAGTTTGCCATAATGACGTCCTCTCTTCCTTGATGATTTTTCTCTTTTGTTAAAAAAATAACGTAAAAAAGTGCAGACTATACCCTCTTTTATCTTTTTCATTATAGGGGTAATCCTGCATAGAATCAATACAAATGTTTTGCATTTTTTCAGGTATTTTGCTTCATTTTTCAACATTAACAGTAAATCTTTGCCAAATCACAGTTTGTTGGCGCTAACCTCTCGATTTGTCTAAACTAACTGCGGTTTCTTCTGTTGCAATTATTTCCTGTCATTTGTATAATAATCAACACAATCATACTCATAAAGGAGGATGGCCGCATCACCCGGCCGATCATTATGACAGTAAGAGATATTATTGATTATCTGGATGCCGAACTGCTCTTCGGCGACGACGAACTGCTTGACCAGGAAGTGCAGCATGCCTGCGGAAGCGATATGATGAGCGACGTGCTTGCCTTCGTGAAGGATCAGGCAGTGCTTCTTACGGGACTCATCAATACACAGGCGGTCAGGACTGCGGAGATGATGGACATGAAATGCATCGTTCTGGTCCGCGGAAAGGATCCTCTGGAAAATGTGATCGAACTTGCGAAGGAAAGAGACATCTGCGTTCTGAAGACCGAACACACAATGTTCTGCGCATGCGGCATCCTCTATAAGCACGGTCTTCGCGGAGGACACAGCGTATGACGTTAAACTATACGGTTCCCGGAGACGATTTCACCCGCGCCGGCGAGGCGTCCGGCGATCTGAAGCGCAAGATGAAGAAGCTCGGCTTCCCGAGCGATGTCATCCGCAAAGTCTCCATCGCGCTGTATGAAGGCGAGATCAACATGGTGATCCATGCCTACGGCGGCGAGATCACGGCGGAGATCTCCTCTTCCGAGATCGATCTTACGCTCGCGGACACCGGCCCCGGCATTCCGGATATCGAAAAAGCCATGCAGGACGGATTCTCCACGGCCACGGAGCAGGTCAGGAACCTCGGCTTCGGTGCCGGCATGGGCCTTCCCAATATGAAGAAGTATTCGGATGAATTCCATATCGAAAGCGAAGTGGGTGTCGGGACGACCGTCAGGATGAAGATCTACAATCACTCATAAACCAGACGGCAGAACGCCGTTTATGTCTGTTTATCGAAACGAGGTGTAATTTTGTCTGAATTTTTCCACAGCGTTACACTTGACAGAGACAAGTGCCTCGGCTGCACGAACTGCATAAAGAGATGTCCCACCAGTGCCATCCGCGTGCAGGAAGGGAAAGCCAAGATCCTCGCGGAGCGATGCGTGGACTGCGGAGAATGCATCCGGGTCTGCCCGCATCATGCGAAGAAAGCGGTCTGCGAGACGCTCGATGTGCTGCAGCGGTTCGAATATACCGTTGCGCTTCCGGCGCCTTCCCTTTACGCGCAGTTCAATAACCTGGAAGGCCCCGGGACCGTGGTCGAGGGGCTCCGGCTTCTGGGCTTTGACGACGTGTTCGAAGTCGCCCGGGCTGCCGAGCTCATTTCCGACGCGACCAGGAAGCTGATCAACTCCGGGAATGCGCCCATGCCCATGATCAGCTGCGCGTGTCCCACGATCTCCCGGCTGATCCGGATCCGTTTCCCGGATCTGATCGAAAATATGTCTCCGCTGCTGACGCCGGCGGAACTCGCCGGGAAAATGGCCAGGGAAAAAGCAATGGAAGAGACCGGGCTGCCGGCGGAAAAGATCGGCATCATCTTCATCACGCCCTGTCCGGCGAAAGCTGCCAGCATCAATATGCCGCTCGGTCTGGACAAGAGCAATATCGATGCCGCCGTTCCCATCAAGGATGTCTATCCGAAGCTGGTCGGTCTCATGCACCAGGCCGAGGATACCTGTGATGTTTCCGACAGCGGACGCGCGGGTGTCCGATGGGGTTCTTCCGGCGGGGAAGCCCACGCGCTTCTGTCCGATTTCTATCTGGCCGCAGACGGCATTGAGAACTGCATCAAGGTGCTGAACGATCTGGAAGATGAAAAACTGAATTTTATACGGTTTGTGGAGCTGAACGCATGCCCCGGCGGCTGCGTGGGCGGTGTGCTGCAGGTCGAGAATCCGTTTGTCGCGAAGACGAAGCTGAAATCCCTGATCCGGTATATGCCGCCGTTCAAGAACGTCCTGAAGACCCCCGAGGTTCCGGAGGATTACCGCTGGCAGCATAAGCTGAAATATCTTCCTGTCATGGAGCTCGATGCCGATATGGAGAAGGCCTTCCAGAAAATGGATGAGATCGAACGGCTCATGAAGAAATTCCCGGGACTGGACTGCGGTTCCTGCGGATCGCCTTCCTGCCGGTCGCTTGCGGAAGACATTGTCCGGGGATATTCCACAGAGGAAGCGTGCGTCTTCGTTCTCCGGGACGAGGTGCATCAGATCGCGGATTCGCTCTCCAAGATCTCCGGCATTCAGGTCGGCAGCAGGAACAAAACGGACGCGGAAAACCACGACGACTGACCGGTATGCAGAAGAGGAAACAGATGATGAATGTAAAAGATATTGCCGAAAAATGCGGTTTCAGGATCGCTGCCGGAGAGGATGCGCTTTCGCGTTCCGTCGAAGGCATTTACTGCTGCGATCTCCTAAGCTTTGCCATGGGACGCGCGCCCGAGAATTTTGCATGGATCACCGTCATGGGGAACATGAATTCCGTTGCCGTCGCATCCCTGGCGGATGTGGCCTGCATCGTGCTCTGCGACAGGGTGCAGCCGGATGAAGATATGCTGAAGAAGGCGGAGCAGCAGGATATCGCGATCCTGCTCTCCGATCAGCCCGCATTCGACACAGGACTGAAGATGTACGAAGCCATTCACTGATACTGCCGGAGGATGCCCCGATGACCTACGATCTTCACATACACTCATGCCTTTCGCCCTGCGGCGACAATGACATGACCGTGAACAATATCGTAAATATGGCTGCCTTAAAGGAACTGGATGTGATCGCCCTGACAGATCACAATTCGTCGAAGAACTGCCCGGCCTTTATGAAGGTTGCGGAAGAAGCCGGCATCAAGGCGATCCCCGGCATGGAGATCAATACTGCCGAGGAGATCCACGCTGTCTGCCTGTTCCCGACGCTTGATGCCGCAATGGATTTTGACGCCTATGTCTTCTCCATGCTGCCGCCGGTAAAGAACAAGCCGGAGATCTTCGGGGACCAGATCCTTGTCAATGAGAAGGACGAGCCGGTCGGGACCATCGATACCCTGATCATCACGGCCAGCGGGATCTCCCTTTCCGAGCTGCCGGATCTGATGAAGCAGTACGGCGGGATCTTCTTCCCTGCGCATGTGGACCGAAGCGCGAACAGCCTGCTGGCGATCATGGGCGGCGTACCGGATGACGTGGAATTCCCGTTCTATGAGCTCTACCATGTTGGCTTGTATGATGAGATCATGGATAAGCATCCGCTGCTGAAATACAAGCCGTGGCTGCATAACTCGGATGCGCATTATCTGTGGGATATCGCGGAGCCGGACAGAGAGCTGGATCCGCGGATCGAGGAATTCTTAAGGAAATACAAAATACTGTAATATGTGATGAGGGGCTGTCGCACTAAGTGATTA
>DFKM01000023.1 GCA_002373555.1 Lachnospiraceae bacterium UBA3645 | reverse complement strand
GGCTTTACGGTCGTGCTTTATGCGCTGCAGGTCTATGCGGACTTTTCCGGGGGTATCGATATTGCCCGCGCCGCTGCGCAGATTCTTGGGATTGACATGATCCAGAACTTCCGCCAGCCGTATTTTGCCACGACACTGACGGATTATTGGAACCGCTGGCATATCAGCCTCGGCGCGTGGATGAAGAACTATATCTTCTATCCCATCGCACTGTCCAAAACAGCGAACAGATTTACAAAAGCAGTCAAGAACAGCCGGTTCGGCGCTGCGAAAGCCGGCGCACATATCGCCATGGTCCTGCCCGGTACGGTGGCGTCTCTGATCGTGTTCCTGATCGTGGGAATCTGGCATGGGGCAGGATGGCGGTATATCCTGTACGGGTTCTGGAACGGCGGCGTGATCATGCTTTCGATCCTGCTCAAGCCATGCTTTGAGTGGGTCAACCTGCGCTGCCGGATCAACACGTCGGCGCTTCCCCATCGTTGTTTCCAGATTTTCCGTACGTTCCTGCTGGTCTGCATCGGAAATATTACGGACCTCGCCCGCGGCGGCAGGGATTGTTTCGTGTGGGTTCGACGGATCTTTACGGAGCAGAACCTGTCTGCCGGGCAGCAGGAGATCCTGAACGGCATCGGTCTGTCATCCCGTGAGTATCTGTTGCTGCTGGTTTCTGCGATTCTGCTTTTTGCCGTCGGACTCATCCATGAACGGAATCCGCAGACTTCGATCAGAACAATGCTGGACCAAAAACCTTTTGCTGTCCGCTGGCTGGTAATCTTTCTCGCGGCGGCTGTCATCCTGACCTTCGGCGCTTACGGACCCGGATATACCGCGGCGGAGTTTGCATACATGCAGTTTTAGGAGCGCTTATGACACGTCGAAGAACAGTGAAAATTCTCTCTCTGGCAGCGGCCCTGGTCCTTTTTTTCAGCTTTTCACAGATGTATTTCTGGCGCTGCAATTCCCACAACGAACTGAGACTGTACGGGTTCCGTATGGAAAAGGAAAACAGTCTGGATGTCGTGCTCCTGGGGGCCAGTGATATTTATGCCTATTCGGCGCCGCTCGCCTATTCGCAGCAGGGCTTTACCAGTTATCCGTATGTGGTATCGGCCTGCTCGGTATGTTATTGGAAAGCTATGCTGGAAGACATCCTCGCCCATCAGAATCCCCGGCTGATCGTCGTGGAAACGACCGGCGCATGCTATGATACCCCCAGGGAACTGCATAACAACGGCGCGCTGCACTACATTCTGGACGGCATGCCCTTCGAACAGAAACTGCGGGTGGTCCATCCGCTTCTGACGGAAGAGAACGACAGCGCGGCAGCTTTCCTCTTCCCGGGATTGAAGTACCACTCCAACTGGAACACGCCCGAAGACCTGAAGGCCAATTATCGGAATGTCCGTATGCTGCAGAAGCAGGGCCATGCCATCCTGCGGGGGACGTATACCTCACGGTTTTCGATCGGGCTTGAGACGGAATTGCGCAATCTGCAAGATGACAGGTCGGAGCGTCCTTTGGACAGCGAAGCAGAGCAGGCATTGAGGGAATTCCTTGATTTCTGCAGAGAAAAAGATCTGCCGGTTCTGTTTACCTGTTTTCCGCATCAGGTTACCATAGAGGACGACGAGGTCTATCAGAACTTCCAGATGACCAATACCATCGGAAAGATCGTGGGAGAATATGGCTTCCCGTTTCTGAATATGGAAACGCTGTCGGATGAAATCGGCATCGATCCGGAACAGGACTACTATAACAGAACGCATCTGAATCTGTACGGACAGCAGAAACTCACGGAATATTTGGCGCATTACCTCATAACAGAGTTTGATCTTGCGCCGGGAATACAGGACGCGGAACAGACCCGGGCCTGGAAAGAGTCTTCAGACTTCTATGAACGCTACTGCCGCTATATCGAAGAGATGCCTACAGACTCAGAGGCCTTGTTTTCAGAGACGTATGAGCTCATGAAAGAACTCAGAGAAATGAAAGACACATGAAGGCGCACTGAGATCCAAACCGGGTCAGCAGATCGTGCTGCCGCAAGAAAGAACAGGATGACAACTTATGTATTGCTCTGTATTAGACCGTTTGATACACGCTTCTCCGGAGCGCGTGCTGTATAAAGACGAATTCAGAACCGTCACATGGGGAGAGTTTCTCGCCGCATCGGATGCGGCAGGGACTTATCTGGCCGGAATGGTCGGACCCGCAAGCCCCGTGGCCGTCATGACCGGGCGCCATGTCTGGACACCGGCCTGCTTCCTGGGCGTGGTCAAGGCAGGATGCTTCTACGCGCCGATGGACGGAGATCTGCCCAAAGCGAGACTGGAGCAGATGCTCCGTGTGGTTCAGGCGCCGGTGCTGCTGGTGGACAGAGCCCATTTGGAGACGGTACAGGGACTGGAATTTCATGGGGAGATCGTCGTGATGGAGGAGATTCTGCAGACAGCTGCGGATCCGGAACTGCTCGCATCCCGTAGAGCCGCGCTGACGGTCACATCCCCGCTTTATGTGATCTTCACCTCAGGCTCTTCCGGTACGCCGAAGGGCGTTATTACCTCCCATGAGTCGCTGATCTGCTACATCGACGCGGTGATCAAAGTGCTGAACATCGATGAATCGGATATCCTGGGGAATCAGTCTCCACTGGATTATATTGCCGCGATCCGGGATATTTATATTCCGCTCTTTACAGGTGCCTCGACCTATATCATCCCGAAGAATGAATTCGCGATCCCCGGGCAGCTGTTTGAAACCCTGAACAGGGAACGGGTTACAACGCTGTGCTGGAGTGTCGCGGGGGTTGAGCTCCCTGCAAAACTGGGCGCGTTTGAGCTTGGCAAGCCGCAGTATCTGAAAAAACTCTGCTTCTCCGGCTCCGTTATTCACAGCAGGTATCTGAGAATCTGGCAGGAAAACCTTCCGGATGTGATGTATGTCAATCA
>DFKM01000005.1 GCA_002373555.1 Lachnospiraceae bacterium UBA3645 | reverse complement strand
GGGTCGAATGGACAGGTCGTTCGACCCAAAGCGTGCCGAACGGTCTGTCCATTCGGCATGGGTAGGAGCGATGGTATTGGGTAAGAAGATCCTGATTGCGCTGGGCGTGATCGTCGCGTTGCTTGCGGGTTGCGTTGCGTGGTGGGTTGCGAGCGCATACCAACCTGACGCTGCGGCACTGGCGGCGGTTGCCGATGAGGACGGGCTCGCAGATGGCGTGACGGTGTGGAAGCTGTCGGATGGCAGCATCGTGTTCGAGGCGACCGACCCCGTTGCCGGCATGGTATTCTACCCCGGCGCCAAGGTTGAGCCGGAGGCCTATGCCGTGCTGCTCACGCGGCTTGCGCGCGAAGGGGTAACCTGCGTGCTGGCAGACCCGCCGCTCAACTTTGCGTTGCTCGACATCGACGCTGCGGAAGGCGTTGCCTCGGAGTTCCCCGAGATCGATACCTGGCTGCTCGGAGGGCATTCGCTGGGCGGAGTGGCTGCGAGCGAATACCTTGCCAAACATGGCGACGAGTTTGACGGCATCGTGTATCTGGCGTCGTATCCCAATTGCGACCTCTCGGACTACGAGGGCATGGCGGTCCAGATTACCGGCGACGACGACGGCGTGGTGAATCGGGAACGGCTCGATGAGTCAGACGAGTATCTGCCCGATGAGCTGGTCGAGGTCACCATCGAGGGCGGCAATCACGCGCAGTTCGGCAATTACGGAGCGCAGAAAGGTGACGGTACAGCGCGGATCACCCGCGAAGAACAGCAGGCGGAAGCTGTGAAGGCAATACTGGAATTTACAGAGGAATAGGAGCCCACCAGGGGACAGAGAGAAGGTGCAGCTGATGGACCGGATGCGCGGAGACCAGTAAGGGGCGGTTTTTCCGCCCCTCACTTCCGGTATTCCGCCGGCGTCATGCCGGTCATGGCCCGGAACTGCTTGATAAAATGGCTCTGGGAGCCGAAGCCCAGACGGTAAGCGATATCGCTGCAGGAAAGATCCGTATTCTTCAGGAAAAAACACGCCCGTTCCATTTTGGAC
Source organism: Lachnospiraceae bacterium UBA3645 (assembly GCA_002373555.1). Classification (GTDB taxonomy): domain Bacteria; phylum Bacillota; class Clostridia; order Lachnospirales; family Lachnospiraceae; genus UBA3305. Next base: position 19,130 of record DFKM01000005.1, on the reverse strand, counting down.
CGGCGTATTTTTTCTTTTACGGACATGCCGGTCTCGGATTTGAAACGGTGCTGCAGCGTGGAGATACTGACCATGCAGTACGCAGCGACATCCTCCACGGAAAGCTGTGCATAGATATGCTCCCGGATCCGCATGATCGCCTGGTTGACCAGGGGGGAGTAGCGCTCATCCATGTACTGGCTGACATAGCGCGTAAAATCATAGAGCATGCGCAGCATGCCGGACTGATAAGCTGCCACGGACCGGTATCCTGCGGATTCGGACAGATACATATCCACGAGCGGCGTCAGATCCGTGATCGGGACCCGGGACTGCTGGGCACTGTGGTAGGTCTTTGCGAGATTGAACTGGAAGACGGTCCTGGCCGTCTGCATGTCCGGCATCACATCATCCAGATACTGAAGATAGCTTCCGGAATGCAGGTAAGCATCCAGCCGGGTTCTGTCGCCGGTCATGACGCAGAGGAAAAGCTCGTCAAAGCTCTGCAGCTCTACATCGGAGTAATCATTTTTATACATCTGTCTGGCGGCAAATGCTTCCGTATAGGCATCCTCTTTATCGATGAGAGGCCTCCCGCTTCCGTACAGGAGGGAGACGACATACCGGGAAATGTTCAGGAATCCTTTTCCGGTATGCTCGGGAATGCCTTCATAGGCGAAGAGGGGATTCCGGCCTGTCTGGACCGGCCCGAGCAGAATGCTGTCATCCTGTCCGGGAATACAGCACCAGCAGGAGCCGTTCCCGTCCAGAAGAAGCTCGGCAGGATCCGCCGGGCCGCTCCCGGCACATTTGTCCAGGATGGAGCCGGCATCCGCCAGGTACATTTTTGTCTGCCGTGTCCCGCCGGCGTAAAAGAGCTTCCGCAGCTTTCCGGAACGGTCAAAAATACCGGCAGGGATCCTGAAGGAATCATAGAACATCTGAAGGACTGCATCCGAATCAAGTGTTATTTCCATCTCTTCTTCTTTCATCCGTAGATCAGACCATGGTTGAATCTGCAGAAAATGACGGTTTTCTGCAGATTTATTATATCCTGAAAATGTCATGATGGCTATAGTAATAGTATAAAATTATCGGAAATGTAAAACGTTTCCGCTGGAGAGAAGATGAGGAGGGACCACAATGGAAAAATGTCTTGAAGGAAAAGTTGCAATCGTATCCGGATCCGGACAGGGAATCGGCAAGGGAATTGCCATCGGACTCGCAAGGCTCGGGGCGAAGGTCCTGACCAATAACAGAAAGCCGAACGGCCTTTCCGCACAGAAATACCGCAAGGAAGATATGCCCGAAGAAGACTGGGCAGAGTTCTGCAGACTGAAAGGCGATGCGGAAGGCACTGCGAACGTGATCCTCGCCGAAGGCGGCGAAGCGAAACCCTTCTACGGCGACTGCTCGAACTGGAAGACAGCAGAGGAAATGGTGAAGACCGCCGTTGATACCTGGGGCCGGATCGACATCATCGTGAATTCCGCGGCCGGCATGGGCACCGGCGATATCGCCACAATGGATGAAGCGAACTGGGATCTGTTCATGGGCAGCCGTGCAAAAGGTGCTGTCGCGCTGATGCATTTCGCCCTTCCTTATATGAAAGAGCAGGGATACGGCAGGATCATCAACGTTTCCAGCGATGCCTGGACCGGTCTTGCGAACAATGACGGCTACAGTGCATCCACCGCTTCCATGGTCGGTCTGACCTGGGCGGCCGCCAAGGAACTTGATCAGTTCGGTATTACCGTGAACTGCATCTGCCCGCAGGGCGAATCCCCTTCGCATGCGGTCGAATACAACGCACTGATCCGGCAGATCACCGCAGCCGGACATGCACCGGATCCGAAGGTACTGGCAGTCGTGGAAGCAGACCACGGCGATCCCGCGAATCTCGCACCGTTCTGCGCAGTGCTGTGTCTGGATGACTATATCAACGGATCGATTTTCTCGATCAAATCCTCGGGCAGATTCCAGGCGTATACACAGCCCGAGCTCGGAAAGATGATCACGAACGGGGACAAAGGCCCCTGGTGGGATGTGGAAGAACTGCGGAAGGCTGTGAAGGAAGACATGCTGGGACCCGATTACAAAGCGCCGGGCAAGGCTTACGGCTGGGGAAGATAAGGAGAGCATCATGGGAGAATTCAGGAAATTACTGGAAAGAGCGAAGATGGGCCCGCTGACACTCGAGAACAGGCTCATCATGGCGCCGATGGGATCGCTGAACGCCGATTCCAACGGCTATATCACGGATAATGCACTGCGGTTTTACAGAGACCAGGCAAAAGGCGGCCTCTCCATGGTCATCGTGGAATGTACCGCCACGGATGACGACCTCTCCAGAGGCGAGGACAACGTCATGTGCCTGTATGACAACGGCCAGATCACCGGCATGGCCAGACTGGCTTCCACCATCAAGGATCAGGGCGCAGTGGCGATCCTGCAGCTCTGTCATATCGGACACCAGCTGTCGCTCGCGGACCGCAAGGAATCCCTGGGGCCGTCCACGATGTTTGAGATGCAGGGCGGCATCCGTCCGTTCCCGATCCGCGGACTGACGATCCCGGAGATCAACCAGATCATCAATGATTTCGGACAGGCGGCGTGGCGCGCCAAGATGGCCGGCTTTGACGGCATCGAGATCCACGGTGCGATCGGCCATCTGATCAATATGTTCTGCTCGCCGCAGTACAATCACAGAACGGACAAATACGGCGGCAGCCCGGAGAACCGGATCCGCTTCATGGTCGAGATCATCGAAGCATGTCAGAAGACCTGCGGCAAGAGCTTCCCGATCATCGGCCGCATCTGCCCGGATTCCTTCGATCCCGTGGATATTTCCATCGAGGAAGGCATCATTCACGCGAAGGAGCTGGAGAAGACCGGCATCGTGGCGCTGCATCTGGTCGGCGGCGATTCCAACAATGTCCGCGTGATCAACGCGCAGTATGACAAACGCGGCGATTACATTCCGTCCGCGAAAGCCATCAAGGATGCGGGCGTGAAGATCCCGATCATTCTGGACGGCGGATTTACCACCCCGGAATTTGCCGAGGAAACGCTGGAAGCCGGCATCGCCGATTTCATCGGTATCGGAAGACCCGCGCTGGCGGATCCCGCTTGGATCAAAAAGATCAAAGCCGGAAAGCGGGATGATATCGTTCCCTGCATCCGCTGCACGATGGGCTGTGTCGGAACGATCGAGGGCTTCAATGCCGCGATCGGTCTCCGCTGTTCCGTCAACCCGCTCTGCAACACTTCGAATTTCCGGAAAGTAGAGCCGGCGGAAGAAAAGAAGAAGATCTGCGTGATCGGCGGCGGTCCGGCCGGTATGGAAGCGGCCCGCGTTGCATCGCTCCGCGGCCATGATGTCACGCTCTATGAAAAACGCAGGCTTGGCGGAACGATGCATGAAGCCGCATTTTCCGACGATCTGAAGAGCGATATTAAGATCCTGATCGATTACTATGTGCGGCAGATGAAAGTCCGCGGCGTGAAAGTGATCGAAGAGGAGGCGACGGCGGAAAAGATCGCTGCCGGCGGATACGATGCCGTGATCGTTGCTGTCGGCGCTAAGCCGGTGGTGACAAAATACGAGAAGCAGAATGACCTGCAGGTGCACAGCATTTACGATTACTGCAAATCGCCCGAAAGCTATGATCTCGGAGAACGCGTCCTGATCGCGGGCGGCTGCTTCATGAATCTGGAAGTCGCCCAGTCCCTGCTGAGAGCCGGAAAGAAGGTGACGGTCGCGTCCAGACGCGGCGGCGGAATGATGGGCGTGATGGAGATCGGAAACGACAACTCCTCGCCGCAGCAGCAGCGCCTGATGATCATCAATGCGGAAAAGGGAATCCGCTATAAACTCGGAAAAGACGTGGCAGCCGTATCGGCGGAGGGCGTCACGCTGAAGGATCTGAGAACAAAGAATGAGGAACTCGTACCCTGCGACAGCATGCTGATCTGCCGCGGTTATACCGGCAATGCGAAGTTTGCTGACGAACTCCGTGCGCTCGATCTGGATGTGTACGAGATCGGTGACGGCACCATGAAGATCCGCTGCAATGAGAAGAGAAATATCGGCGATGCCATTCTGGAAGGCTGGCAGGTCGGGAACCGCATCTGATCGGGGAAGGAGGAAATGAATGATGAAAAACATGACGAAACATCCCTTAAGGATCACTGCGGATGCGCTCAAAAGATCGTTCGCACTGGCGGGCTTTACATTATATGACAACGGCGCTTTCCCGGAACTGGAGAAGACGGAAGTGAATGTTCCGGTCTTCGAAAAGCCGGCAGCGGCAAAACCGGTGCTTCTGGTAAACGGAGAGTACGCTCTGCGGACACAGATCCTGCCGTTCCTGCTGCCGAAGGTCGCGGGAAACGGACAGGCGCTCGCGGCGGCGTTCGGCAAGATCTTTGATGCTGCGGATGAAGCATACCCGGCACACAGCATGGCTGAAGGCGTGATCGCATCACAGATGAATCTGTACGATCTCGGCGTGCTGTGGAAGAAGATCGTAAGAGGGGCTTTCGGCGCGGCGTATGACGCGGAACTGGTCAGCATCGGAGAGACCGTGAAGCAGTCCGACATGGCTTCCTGGGGAACGAATGCGATGAGCGAGAATACGCTCGCGGAGCCGGTGACGTGGGAGATCCGTGTGACGGAGCCGGAAGGCGGATCATTCACGCTCGGTTATTTCGGGACGATGACCTGGCTTGGCGAAGCGCTGCTGGCATTCAAGGATCCGGCAGCCGCCAGATATGCATTTTCGATCGATATCGATCAGGCCGCCTGCCGGTGGCTGGGGCTCGCTTCCAGAGAGGAGCTGTTCTGCAATGCGCAGGAGTTCCTTGCGAAGTTTGAGGACAGCACGGTCTCCGGATCGGAAGCTTTCGAAGACCGCTGCCGGGATGTGCTCCGGACGATGGGCTATACGGAAGGGTTCGGACCGAAGATCTATCCGGACGGGATCTATAAGAAGATGAATATGATCCAGGATGAATGGGATCTGAACAACAAAGGCGTTCTTCTCACAGAGCCGCTCGGCGGAAATACGGGCATGCCGACGGTACTGACGCCCGCGATCGAACAGATCCTCTCGGAGAAATGGGCGGCCGGCGAGCAGTCTGCCAGAGCCTTCGAAGTATCGCATATCTTCATGCCGAAAGCCGGTGCCGCACCGATCGAAAAGCTGGCGCTTTCCTTCGGCGCCTATGGTGACGGCATGGATCTAAAGACCTTTATCGCCGAGGTCGGGGATTTCCTGACGAAGATCGGCAATAAGAATCATTTCTACGTGCCGACGGATATGGCGATCGCTTACAAAAAGGGCGAATGCAGGCTCATTCTCGATGAGAAGATGCGCTATCTGGACGGCAATTTCGGCGGGATCAGCGAGATCGCGGAAGCGAATTTCGGCATCGGAACGCATGCCTTCATGGCGAACCTGGAGCTGAATGCGCTGGAGAAGAAGGCCGCGGAAGAGTACGGCTATATCGCTCCGGAACTGAGATAAAAAGCGGAAGACAGACAAAGCGGGACAAGAGAGCTGGCCCCTGTCCCGCAAGTCAGAAGGCAGAGGATTCCTCCTCTGCCTTTTTTGCATGCATCATTTCAGATTGTATTTTGCTGCGGTCTTCTGGATCTTCTTTGCTTTCTTTTTATTCACGTCCGCATGATAGGTATTCCCGACGGGCGTCTTGCCGAACACTTTGGCATAGGTGCAGCAGGCATTCATATAGGCGCCGGCGTGGGACGGGTGGTTCCTGTCCCGCTTATACAGGTTCAGATGTCCTTTTGCCGTCATGTAATCCACGAACGCCTTTCCGCTCCAGATCACATCGACCATTTCCTTTTTCCCGCCATACACTTCCGTTCGCAGCGCTTTTCGGGCGGCCGTATAGTTCTCCGTCATCAGCTTGTACTGCCTGGGAATCGTGATTCCGTGACGGCGCTTGTTGTAAGGCCAGGTGCAGTTCAGGAACGCCTTTGTTTCTTTGCGGTTTTTCTTTATCAGCCGTGCCATGGTGAGCATGGCTTTTTTCATCCGCGGTCCGCATACGGTCGCTTCATCCGTCTGATCCTGCAGGATCACCACGTCCCACTGATCCGCCCGGATCGCTTTTCTGGCCGCACGGCCCTGCCGTGTCAGCGGATCTGCGAAACGGTACATTTTTTCGTTCGGGAAGACCACATATTTTGTTTTGATCCTGTATCCGCCGGCGGATCCGAGCTTCTTCACATACTTGATCATGGGATTGTTGCGCGGATTGGTCAGGCTGTTGCCGATAAAAAGGATCTTCACCTTTTGTTTCCCGGCCTGTACTGCAGGTGCATATCCGAATACGGAAGATTAAAGGACGGCGAACGCTGCAGCCAGGAAGATTTTTCGTATCTGTTTCAAACTGCCAGCCTCTCTGTTGTTTTTTGCGGATTTTACAGTTGTAATCAGCCTAACACAGTCGGCGAATCCTGTCAAATCAATTGCGGAAGAGGGCGGTATTCGCTGTTGCAGGCGCGGGAAATGTGGTATAGTAGACGAAATGTCGCGCCGGTTTTTGCAGACAACAGGAGATACGCAGAAAATGGAATTTCTATTCGCCCCCATGGAGGGAATCACAAAATATCCTTTCCGTCGTGTGCATCATACATTCTTTCCGGGGATGGATGCCTATTACATGCCTTTTATCGTGGCGAATCAGACGATGAGCTACAAGAAAAAGGAACTTCAGGACATTGATCCGGCAAACAATGCCGGCATTCCCGCCATCCCGCAGGTGCTGACGAATAAGCCGGACCAGTTTTTGCATGCAGTCCGGATGCTTGCAGAGCGGGGATACCGGGAGGTGAACTTTAACCTCGGCTGTCCGATGGCGACAGAAGTCTCCAAAAAGAAGGGCGCAGGATTTCTCTCGGTGCCGGATGAACTGGACCGGTTTTTTGACAGTGTATTTAACGGGATCGCCGCGGACAGCGGACTGTCCGGCGCGCAGATCCGCATATCCGTCAAGACCAGGATCGGCATGGAGGATGCCGCCGAATCCGTCCGCCTGATGGAGATCTTCAACCGGTATCCGGTCAGCAGGCTGATCATTCATGCACGGCGCAGGTCGGATTTCTATAAAGGCGTGCCGGACCGGGATACATTCGGAACAATGCTAGCGGCGAGCTGCCATCCGGTGAGCTATAACGGGGATTTATTTCAGCCGGAGGATCTCCGGCAGCTGCAGGATCGTTTCCCGGAACTGGATTCCGTCATGCTCGGCCGCGGGCTCATCAGGAATCCGGCCCTGGTGCGGGAAATGAAGGGCGGAGAACCCTTCTCAGAGAAGGAACTGGCAGACTACCTTGCGGCGCTTTTTGAAGCCTACAGGGAAGTGATCCGCGAGGAGAACAATGTTGTTCACAAGATGAAGGAGCTGTGGTTCTATCTGGGAGACAATTTCCCGGACGGGAAAAAGCAGCTGAAGAAGATCCGGAAGGCAGGATCGACTGCAGAGTATCTGGCAGCGGTCAGCGAGCTGCTTGTTATCTGAAAGAATATAAAAAACGGAGCGTGGGACGGAAGCGATTTCCTTTCCCACGCTCTTCTTTATTATTTCTTCCTTACATATTTCCACCAGAAATAGCTGACCTCCACGATGAAGCAGCTTGTCCAGCCGACGGGATAGCCGAGACCGACGACCACCGGCGTATTCGCGAAGAAGTGCGTCGCGACGAACAGATAGATCTGGCGCAGGACGACGAAAGTGCCGAGCATGATGAACATGGGCGCCTTGGAATCGCCTCGGCCGCGCAGCGCGCCTGCGAGAACATGATTCACGCAGTTCATGATCAGGAAAAGGGTATTCATCCGGATAAACAGCGCGCCGTAAGCGATCACGTTTTCATCCTTCGTAAAGATGCTGGTGGCAGGCGCAGCAAAGATCACGAGCACGGCTGCTACCGCTGCTGTAATGCTCATGGCCAGCACGATCGCGGAGGAGGTCCCTTTATTTGCCCGTTCCTCCTGTCTTGCGCCGTAATTCTGACTGACAAACGTCGTGGCGGAATTCGCGAGGCTCTGCATCGGCAGATAGATGAACTGGTCGAGCTTGTTGTAGCAGCTCCAGCCGGCCATGCAGGCGGAGCCGAAGACATTGACATACGACTGGACGAACACATTGGAGAAGCCGGTGATGGTCGACTGGATCGCGGACGGAAGACCGATGCTCATGATCTTGCCGAACGTCGGCATATCAAGCCGCAGATCCCGCCAGGTGAGCTTGTAGATGTCATCCGTCTTTGTCAGCAGAAGCATGACCAGAATGGCGGAAATGAACTGCGACAGGATCGTGGCGTAAGCAACGCCTGCGATTCCCGCATGCAGCACGATGACAAAGAACAGATCCAGGATCGTGTTTAATACGCTGGTGAGAACGAGAAAGTACAGCGGCCGTTTGGAATCGCCGACGGCACGCAGGATACCGCTTCCCATATTGTAGATCATCAGGCCGGAGATGCCGGCGAAATAGATGCGCAGGTAGACGGTCGCTTCGGGTATGACATCCTCCGGCGTGGACATGAAAAGCAGCATGGGCTTCACAAAGGCAACGCCGATGGCCGTAAAGATCACACTGACGATGAAGGTCATGGCCATGGTCGTCTCCACGGACTTGTGCAGACTTTCCTGATCCTTCGCGCCGTAATTCTGTCCGATGATCACGGTCGCGCCGATCGACAGGCCGTTGAAAAAGAACACGATCGTGTTGACGATCATGGTCGTGGAACCGACCGCGGCCAGCGCCTGTGTGCTGACGAAGTTGCCGACTACCAGCGTATCGACCATGCTGTAAAGCAGCTGGAAAATATTTCCGAGGAACAGCGGGACGGCAAAAAGCACGAGCTGCTGCAGGATCGGGCCGGAGGTCATGTCGCGCGCTGTGGTATGGGCGGGATGATGGTGATGTAAGTGAAGATGCGAAGAATGTCTTTCCATAATAAACCTTTATGCAGGAACGGTCATAAAACAACCCATCAATCTTACCTGTTATCCCACGCAAAAGCAAGCGAAAAATACGCGCTGTCAGGATCCCTCTTCCGTAGAATCCGCGGTCTCATCTTCTTCCGGCACCCAAAGCAGATCCCCGGCCTGTGTCACATCATCCTCCCCGAACAGCAGGCCGTAATAATCGGTCTTCATGATCGTCCGCGCCATCAGAAGCCGGTCGTTTACGCGGGCGCGCATGGATTCCTGCCATTCCGGGTCCTCTGCGGTCCATTCATAGCCTTCCTTCGGATAATAATTCAGCTTTCTGCCGTCATAGTTCCCTTCCGGCGCGACAAAACTGAAATTGTTCCAGAATACGAGCGGTTCTCTGTCCGGCGCGAAAACGTCCCGCCCGGGGAGCAGCCGGCTGTCATATGTGAGACCGAAAAGATTGGAGAGCGTGGGCAGGATATCCAGATTTCCGACCGGTTCTTCGATCGTACAGGCAGCCGCTTTCTGCGCATGCTCCAGGCAGCCGCTCCAGATGATCAGACCGCCGCGGTCCTGATCCCAGCGGAAGAAGTCGTCGGTCTTCAGGAGGTCTTTGATATAATCCTGATCGTTCTTCCAGGTCGAGCCGCGTCCGAGACCGTAGGGATAATGGTCGCCGGTCAGTGCAATGACTGTATCATCCGCGATGCCGGCTTCCTCCAGACGCTGCACCAGAATCGTCATGGCTGCTTCCAGTTCCATCTGATAGCAGATATAATACTTGGTCTTTTTCTCATACGTATCGCCGAAGGCGGCATCCACCTGCTCGTAATATTTCTTCACCAGCGGGCTGCTGCTTTCATACGGCGCGTGGCCGCTTAGTGTCATGTAATAGACACTGAACGGCTGATGATCGATATACAGCGGGATCGTATTCGCAAAAAGGTCGGAATCCGGCGCGTATTCATAGCTGAGGATGTTTTCGATCCCGTTGCCGACGCCCAGAAACTGGTTGTAGCCGAGATTTTCGTGGGTCGTGTGCCGTTTGTAATACTGATAATAGCCGGAATGGAACGCGATACTGGAATAGCCCTGCCGCTGCAGCTGGTTCCCCATCGTGAAATAGTGATTATTGTCCGCGATATCGGACAGGGATTCATCGCCGTTGTTGCCGCAGAGGCCGGTGATGAATGCCAGCTCGCCGGTCGTTGTGCTGCCGCCCCATTCGGAATGATAATACTGTTCGAAATTAAATCCGTTGTGTGTCAGCCGCCAGAGGGTCGGCGTCAGTTCGGGGGTAATGAACCGGTCGCAGTAGCTTTCCGCGCAGACCAGGATCAGGTTCTTGCCGGCGAACAGGCCGGTATATTCATTTTTCTGTGTCGGCTCCTGTGCCGCGAGGTAAGCGGACAGTGCTGCAGTCTCCTCATCGGCATTCAGCTCCGGACGGGAAAAGTCGATGTCCATAACATTATAAGCCGGCGCAGGGGGGACCGCTGCTTCGGTCTCCGCTGCGGCAGTTTCGGAATCGCTTTCCGGTGCGGCAGCTGTTTCACTGCCGGTTTCGGCTGCCGTTTCCGTCTCCGGTACAGCTGCAGATGCAGCCGTCGGTACAGTCTCTGCTGCAGCCGCAGTAGTTGGCGCAGGCGGGACGGCATCTGTTTCCGAAAACGAAGTTTCCGGATTTCCGAATATACCGTAGCAGGTGTCCAGGCCGGTCGCGGTGAGCAGTCCGAACGCCTCCACAGCGCCGTTATAGCTGTACGCTTCCCCGAACAGATCTGCTGAACTGCCGGTGCGGGCGATGACGGTCGATCCGTAAATGAGCAGGAGGCCTGCGGTCAGAGGAAGAAGGAATCTGCCGCGCTTTGCAGCCCGCAGCTTCTGTCCGTGATGCGTCAGGAGCCGGTGGCCCAGAACGACCGCAGCAGGCAGAAGGAAAAGAAGAAAACGGAACACGCCGGGAAGGATGCTCCGCAAAAGTTCGTCCGTGTAGTTCTCTGCTACGGAACCGGCACCGGAGAGAAGATTGGCCGGGGTCATGTACGTAGTATAAATGGTCCGGATCATGCTCTCTACCGTAAAGAGCAGAGCGATCAGGGAACAGAGAGCACCGGCGGCAATGGAAGCTGCGCGGGAATGCCGGCTGTCAGAATAGGAAAACAGGGCACCCAGCACCGCGCCGGCACCGGCAGCGGCCGGCAGGGCAGCGGCCGGCGGCATGGACATTCCGCCGCCTGCAAATCCGAGAAGCAGAAGCTCACACCAGATCAGAAAGCACGGAAAGAACAGCAGGAAGAGAAGCTCATCCTGCCGGTCCGTCATCGTATCTGAAATTTTCCTCTGTTCCGTGTCCATTCCGGGGGCTATTATAGACCTGTTTCGGAATCGTTACAATGACATTTTGCGGATATGGCGTCTCCGCCTGCGCAGGAAGGAAAGCAGGCGGAGATTCTTGCATTTTAGAGCAAATAAAATTATACTTAAAGTCAGTCCGGCCGGTTCCGGGAGGAGGGCCCGTCAGGGTCCAGCCTGGTTCTGGAGCAAACTTAAAGATACCCGTCAGAAAACCGAGGCTGCCGGCAGGGATTTTTCTGGCAGAGAAGACAGGCGGCGTCTGCCGCCGGGGAGAAGAGATCATGACCAAGTTTAACAGTCAGACAGCAAAACTGCAGAGTGCCGAAGAGCGTCCGGTCTATGTCATCGGACATCAGAATCCGGATACGGACTCCATCTGTTCGGCAATCGCCTATGCGAACTTAAAGGAAAAGATCACCGGAAAGCGCTATATTCCCAAGCGTGCCGGGCAGATGAACCTGGAGACGAAATATGTCCTGAAGCGTTTCGGCGTGAAAGCGCCGTACTATCTGTCGGACGCCAGGCGCCAGGTCAAGGATATGGAAGTCAACGCGCTGAAGCCGATCCGCGGCTGCCTGTCCCTGAAGAGAGCATGGGAACGCATGCGCGCGGAGACCGTCTCCACACTGCCGGTCTGCACGATCGAAGGCGTGCTGGAAGGCATCATCACCGAGGGTGATATCGCTGAATCCTACATGGGCATGTACACGGCGGATATCCTGGCCCAGGCGAAGACCATGTACAAGAACATCGTGGAGACCCTGGAAGGGGAGATCGTTGTCGGCTCGAAGGATGACGTGCTGGATCACGGCAAGATCCTGATCGCAGCAGCAAACCCCGATACGCTGGAAGATTTTATTGATGAGGGCGATGTCGTCATCACCGGAAACCGGTACGAGATGCAGCTCTGCGCGATCGAGATGAACGCCGGGTGCGTTATTGTGACCGGCGGAGCCGAGATCAGCCGCACCATCAAGAAAATGGCGGAAGCCAACAACTGCAATATCATCAAGACACCGTACGATACCTTTACCGTCGCGCGTCTGATCAACCAGAGCCTTCCGATCGAGTTCTTCATGACGAAGGAAAATCTCGTTACGTTCGGTATGAATGATTATCTCGAGGATATCCGCGAGACGATGCAGAAATACCGCCACAGAGATTTCCCGGTTGTTGATAAGGAAGGCCAGTTCATCGGCATGATCTCCCGCAGAAAGCTGCTCGGCGCCGTGAAGAAAAAACTGATCCTGGTGGATCACAACGAGACATCCCAGGCCGTGGAGGGCTATGCGGATGCGGATATCCTGGAAGTCATCGATCATCACCGGATCGGAACGCTGGAGACGAACGGCCCGGTCTACTTCCGGAACCAGCCGGTCGGCTGCACGGCGACGATAGTGACGCAGATGTACCGGGAGAACAACATCGAGATCGATCCCGTTATGGCGGGACTGATGTGCTCGGCCATCATTTCCGATACGCTGATGTACCGCTCGCCTACATGCACGCCCATCGACCGCGTGACGTGCGAAGAGCTTGCGAAGATCGCCGGCGTCGACGTCGAGGAGCATGCCAAGGCAATGTTCACCGCCGGCAGCGATTTCGAACACCGTACGGAAGAAGAGATCGTTTATCAGGATTACAAGAAATTCGTGATGGGCAGTCATCAGATCGCGATCGGACAGATCTCTTCCATGGATGATAAGGAACTGCTCAAGCTCAGAGACCGCTTAAGACCGTTTGCACAGGGCATCCTGGAGAAGGATCATATGGATATGATCTATCTGATGCTCACGGATATTCTGCACGAGTCCAGCTATATGCTCTGCGTGGGAGAGGATTCCGTGGAACTGATGGAGAATGCGTTCGGCGCCGAAGGAGACGTCGATACGGTCTTCCTGGAGGGCGTGGTATCCAGAAAGAAACAGCTGGTGCCGAGACTGATGGCCACGCTGCAGCAGGAAGGCTGACGGAGTACGGACGGAACGGAGGCGTTTGTTATGGCTGTAAGGATCGTTACAGATTCTGCGAGCGATATCCCGCAGAGCACTGCTGCGGAATGGAACATAAAGGTGCTTCCTCTGAAAATCAGGTTTCAGGAAGAGGAATATCTGGACGGCGTGACCATCTCGCCGCAGGAGTTTTATGAGAAGATGGAGAAGGCGGAGGGTCTGCCGAAGACAAGCCTGATCCCGCCGTTTGAATATGAAGCGGTATTTGAGGAAGCGGTACAGGCCGGTGATGAAGTGGTCTGCCTGTGTATTTCCGCCGGCGTATCCGGCGCGTTTCAGAGCGCCTGCGTTGCGGCAACGGATTATGAAGACCATGTCTGTGTGATCGATACGAAACAGTTCTGCGTGTCGGAATATATCATCGTGGAACGTGCCGTACAGCTCAGAGACCGAGGGCTTTCCGCGGCAGAGATCGCGGAGATGATAAAGAAGGAAATGAAGAATGCGCATGTCGTTGCGGTCTTCGATACGCTGGAGTATCTGAAGAAAGGCGGCCGCATTTCCAGAACGGCCGCCATTGCCGGAACCCTGCTCTCGATCAAGCCGGTGCTGACGATCACGGACGGTGTCGTGGATGTGCTGGTGAAAGTCAGGGGTATGGGCAAAGGCAGGATCCTGATGGCCGGCACGGTGGAGAAGCTCGGCGGGATCGATTTTGACCGGCCGGTGTGCTTCGCTTATTCTGGATCATCGGATGCCATGATGAAGCGTTATATCGATGAAACACATGAAATGTACAGAGGACATGAGGATCAGCTGAAGACCGTCGTGGCCGGCGCGGCGATCGGAACCTATGCCGGACCTGGCGCGATCGCGATCGCGTTCTTTTCAAAGAAGTAAGAAAGATCATGAGAAAGACTTATGTAACAAAAGTACCGGACCGCAGCGGCGTTTTCCTTCTGGCGAGTAAGATCATTGCGAAGCACGGCGGGGATATCGTGCGGTCCAATTATAACCACGCGGTGGATATCCACACCTTTTTTATCGAGATTTCCGCGGACGAGGAGCAGCATCAGAAGATCCAGGAGGAGCTGTTGGCGAACGGCTTCATGACCGGCGATTATGATGATATGAAGATCATCATGCTGGACTTCAAACTGGCAAATCACGCCGGCGCGGTGATTCCCGTGCTGGAGGTGCTGAACCGTCATCAGGTCTATATTTCCTATGTCAGCTCTGGTGAGCGCGGTGAACACGACCAGCATCTCCGGATCGGCGTCCGGATCGACAGCCCGGAGAAGACCAAGCGGCTGCTGGATGAGCTGGCGGCGATCTGCGAGACCAGAGTCATCGATTATGAGGTCACGGATAAACAGCTGGACAGCACCGTCTTTTATGTATCCTTTGCGAATGAAATGCGGGATATCCTTTCCCTGTCGCAGAAGGATGCGGACTGTGTACTGATCCGCGCCAACAAGCTGATGCAGGTGCTGGACGAACAGAACAAGTCTCCCATGCAGACGTTTGATTACATCCGGAGATTTGCGAAATTCGTCGTGGATCACAGGGGAGAGAACTTTGATGCGAAGATCTCGTCCCGGAGGCTTGCGGACGATCTGAAGCTTTATGTGATCGAGCCGCCCTGCGGCAGCAACACCTATATTCTGGAGCATGCAGAGGAGCTTCTGTTTGTCGACGGCGGCTACGGATGTTATTACCGGGAGATGCTGTCGATGCTGCAGGCGCAGTTCCCGGATCTCGCTGACCGGAAAAGGACCGCTTTCATCACGCACGTGGACATGGATCATACCGGTCTGATGCCGTTGTGGGAGAGCGTGTATATGAGCGGCAACAGCTTTGAAAATCTCCGGCTGGAAAGAGCGGGAGAGATGGGATTCCGGGAAATGAATCCGAAGCACCGTCCCTACTTCGCACTCAGTGAGACGATCACCGGATATACCGCGCCGGATATCTCGAAAGCCTGTGTCGTGGGCTCCCGGACCGGAGCAGAGATGCTTGCTCCCATCGGACATGTGGATTTCGGCGGATACCGTTTCGACTTTTACGAGGGCCCCGGCGGTCATGTAAAGGGCGAAGTCGTGATCGTCTGCGAAGCGCTCAAGCTGATCTTTTCCGGCGATATCTGGGTAAATGTGAAAGGGATCACGCCGGAGCAGCGGGAGTTCAACCGGCTCGCACCGTTCCTGCTGACAGGCGTGGACGAGGATCCGGCATTATCCAAAAAATGCCGGGAGTATACGGTGGAGAAATTCGGCGGCTATCTTTTCTGCCCGGGCCACGGACCGGTGCAGGTGGTGGGATAAATAAAGGAAGGAAATTTATACATGACGGAAAGATATCTGGGTGAGAAAACGCCGAAGCTCGGCTTCGGCCTGATGCGGCTGCCGCAGAAGGACGGCGTTATTGACATTGAACAGACCAAAAAGATGGTGGATCTGTTCATGGAAGCGGGACAGACCTATTTTGATACCGCGTATGTTTACGGCAAGGACGGTGCGTCGGAAAAGGCGGCGAAAGAGGCACTGGTGGATCGTTATCCCAGGGAAAGCTTCACGCTGGCAACGAAGCTGTGTGCCTGGCTGCAGTGCGACAGCGAGGAGACCGCGAAGCAGCAGTTCCATACCAGCCTGGAACGCACCGGTGCCGGCTACTTTGATTACTATCTGCTGCATGCGCTGCAGGATGATACATATGAAAAATATGATCAGTACCATATCTGGGACTTCGTAAAGGAAATGAAAGCGAAGGGGCTGATCAGACACTGGGGCTTTTCCTTCCACGCCAAGCCGGAGCTGCTGGACCGTCTGCTGACGGAGCATCCCGACACGGAATTCGTACAGCTGCAGCTCAATTATGCTGACTGGGAGAATCCGGATGTCTGTTCCAGAGGCTGCTACGAAGTGGCAAGGAAACACGGGAAATCCATCGTGGTCATGGAACCCGTGAAAGGCGGAACGCTTGCGAATCCCCCGCAGCAGGTGGCGGATGTGCTGAAGGCGGCGGAACCGGAGATGTCTGCCGCATCCTGGGCGATCCGTTATGTCGCATCGCTGGACGGAATCCTGACGGTCCTTTCGGGAATGTCGACGGTAGAGCAGATGGAGGATAATCTTTCTTATATGAGAGATTTCAAGCCGCTTGACGCACAGGAAATGGCAGTGATCGGAAAAGCGCAGGAGGAGCTCGCAAAGATCGAGCAGATCCCCTGCACGGCCTGCCGGTACTGTACGGAAGGATGTCCCATGAACATCCCGATCCCGGATATCTTTGCAGCCAGAAATCTGCAGACGCTCTGGGGGCAGGAAGAACGTGCCCGGAAGGAATACGCGAATGAGACGAAGGATAAGGGAAAAGCATCCGACTGCATTGCCTGCGGTCAGTGCGAGATGGCATGTCCGCAGCAGATCAAAGTGATCGAACGGCTGCGGGAATGTGCGGCGAATCTGGAATAAAAGAAACCGGCGGAGATTCCACTCCGCCGGATTTTCTTTTTCTTACGCCTGCGCGTTTCCGAAGATGGACGCGCGGCTCTTATTCAGTGCAAAATACAGGACCATGCCGAAGATCCCGCAGGAGATCACTTCACCGATCCCCACGGTGAACATCATAACCGGGATGGGAAGCGGAACGGCATAAGCGTATTTCAGTACGAATGGAACGATGACTGCGTTGGATACGATCGGCGGGACGGGCGCCAGATAAGGGCTTCGATCCTTCAGCTTCCAGGTGAAGATGGCGCCGATCAGCGTGGCGATGCTTCCGAAGATGATATCCGGCAGGACTGCGCCGCCGAGGATATTCGCGATGATGCATCCGATGAACAGGCCCGGGACGGCTGCCGGCGTGAAGACCGGAAGGATCGTCAGGGCTTCCGAGATCCTCACCTGCACTTCGCTGAAGGAAATCGGTGCGAAGATCGTGGTGAGCACGACATACAGGGCAGCGATCATGGCGCCCTGCGTCAGGAACAGAACTTTTTTGTCTTTCATTTTTTGTTGTCTCCCTTAGTTTTGTTTTACGTGAGGATGGTTTCGAACTCACGGTATTGCCGCTGCCGTCCGACAGCGATATGCACTATACCATTTTTCGCCGGAGAAATCAAGACCTCACAAAAATGCTATAAGAACATAGAGAAGCAGTATGAAGGATCCGGTAGAAAATATCGGTCTCTGATGCTATGATAGGAAGCAAACGACAGGCAGGGGGATTTATATATGGAGAAAGTAGGCTTTATCGGAACCGGCACCATCGGCAGCGCAATTCTGAAGGCGCTCCTGAAATCCTGGAAGAAGGAGAATGTCACCTATACGGATGTCAATCCGAAAGCGATGCAGAAGGTGTATGAAGAGACCGGCGTCAAGGGCTGCGGCAGCGGCGCGGCCTGCGTGGTCAAGAGCAAATATATTGTTCTTGCCATCAAGCCGCAGTATTATGATTCTGTGCTGGACGAAATCAGGGATGTGGTCACGGAGGATAACGTTATCATTTCTCTGGCTCCCGGCGTTTCGATCGGAAGCGTTTCAAAGCACCTGAAGGGCCACCGGAGAGTCGTACGGTGCATGCCGAATACACCCGCGCTGCTGGGCGAAGGCATGACCGGCGTCAGCTATGACCGGTCCCTGTTTACGGAGCAGGAGCAGAATACGATCCGCCGTTTCTTTGAATCATTCGGCAAGATGGAGCTCCTGCCGGAAGAACTGCTGAATGCCGTCACCTGCGTCAGCGGTAGCGCACCGGCTTACATTTACATGTTCATCGAAGCGCTGGCCGATGCCGGCGTAAAATACGGCATGCCGAGAAAGACCGCTTACAGAATGGCGGCCCAGGCGGTCGTCGGAAGCGCAAAAATGGTCCTGGAGACCGGAAAGCATCCCGGAGAGCTGAAGGATGATGTGTGCTCGCCCGGCGGGACGACGATCTACGCGGTCGCCATGCTGGAGGAGTACGGACTCAGGAATGCGGTGATCCGCGCATCAGATGCCTGCTATGAAAAATGCGTTGATCTGATGCCGAAGGAATGAAGAGATCAGCCGGGGCATATGCTCCGGCTTTTATTGTATCGACAGTTACAATAAACCACCTGCTATGCAGGTGTGTTCCGAAAAAGCTTTAGCTTCAAGAAAAACTCCTTGGTTATAATGAGTGCAGGTTCGCCAACCGCACAAAATTATAACCAAGGAGGATCCAAGTTGGATAAAAATAGTTTAGCACACACAACCTGGGAATGTAAGTACCATATTGTATTTGCTCCGAAGTATAGGAGAAAAGTCATTTATAAAAAAATTAAAGCGGACATAGCGCATATACTGAGTGAACTATGCAAACGGAAAGGGATCGAGATTATAGAAGCAGAATGTTGTCCCGATCATATTCACATGTTTGTAAGAATACCACCGAAGTATAGTGTGTCCGAGGTGATGGGATATTTAAAAGGAAAAAGTTCGCTGATGATATTTGAAAGACATGCGAACCTGAAATACAAATATGGGAACAGGCATTTTTGGTGTCGGGGATATTATGTAGACACTGTAGGAAAAAATGCAAAGAAAATAGAAGCATACATAAGAAATCAACTAAAAGAAGATCTGGAATATGATCAGATGACACTGAACGAGTATTATGACCCGTTTACGGGTGAGCCGGTCAAAAAAGGCAAATAAGACGACTCTTTAGAGTCAGCCTGTGACCGCAGTGCGGAAGGCGAACCATTCAGAGCCCCTTTAGGGGCAAGCAGGGAACAGCGGCTTATAGCCGCAGAGGAAACCACCGGCTAAGCCGGTGGTCATGATTATTTGACGCAACGGGAGGTATCGCCATGGGCAAGTACACGAAGGAAGACATCATCCGC
>DFKM01000168.1 GCA_002373555.1 Lachnospiraceae bacterium UBA3645 | reverse complement strand
CCGTAGATATCCACTTCGCAGGATACCGGGATGCCGCGGCTTGCCAGTCTGGAGTTTACGAAGCAGGGCTCAAATCCGAACTGCTCCGGGAAGGCGGGCCAGCACTTGTCGGCAAATGCGACATACTTGCGGGCACCCTTGTGCGCTTCTGCCCAATCGAGCAGCGTCAGCTCGAACTGCGCCATTCTCTCGAGCATTTCGGGATAATATCTTCCCTCGCCCATCTCTTCTGCCATATCCTTGCAGACTTCCGGAATACGGGCATCTTCCGCATGCTCCTTGTAGCTGACGAACAGATCCAGTTCGGAGTTCTCTTCCACTTCCACGCCCAGCTCGTACAGGCCCTTGATGGGGGCGTTGCAGGCGAAGAAATCCTGCGGTCTGGGACCGAAGGTGATGATCTTCAGATTCTGTACACCGATCACAGCTCTTGCGATCGGAACAAAATCGCAGATCATGCTGGCGATATCATCCGCTGTACCGACGGGATACTCCGGAATATAGCCCTTCAGATGCCGCATGCCGAGGTTGTAGGAGCAGTTCAGCATACCGCAGTAAGCATCGCCTCTGCCGTCGATCAGATCGCCGTCGCCTTCTGCGGCTGCCACGAACATGACTGGGCCGTCAAAATACTTCGCGATCAGGGTCTCGGGGGTCTCGGGTCCGAAGTTTCCGAGGAAAACGACAAGCGCGTTGCAGCCGGCTTCCTTCACATCGGCGACGGCTTTCAGCATATCGTTTTCATTTTCAACCGTTACCGGACATTCATACAGATCGCCTTTGTAGGCAGCCTTGATGGCAGCTCTTCTTCTTTCGGAAAGCGCGATCACAAAACAGTCACGGGAAACAGCGATCATTCCGAGTTTTACTTCGGGGATATTGGTCATCATGGTTCATCCTCCTGTATGCATGTGTATAGATTTTTTATTTGATTTCCTTGAAAAGTTCCTTCATCGCCGGATAGATCTTCCGGAATTTATTATATCTGTCCTCGTAAAGCGCCGCAATCTCTTCGTCCGGTTCAATGCATTTCGTGACATGTACCAGTGCATCCGCACAGGCCTTCACGCTCGCATATTCGCCGCAGCCGACCATCGCCAGCATCGCGCCGCCGTAGCCCGGTCCCTCTTCGGACTGCGGGATCTCCAGCGTAATGTTCAGCACATTCGCCATGATCTTCCTCCAGAGCGGTGATTTCGCGCCGCCGCCGCACAGTCTGGAGTTCCGGATATCCAGCCCGATATTCTTCGCTTCCTCCAGGCTGTCCCGGATCGCGAAAGCCACGCCTTCCAGCACGGCCTGCATGATATCCGATCTTGTGGTATCCATGGAAAGACCGGTGAATGTACCTCTGGCGTCCGTATCATTGATCGGGCTTCTCTCGCCCATCAGGTACGGCAGGAAGAATACCCTGTTCTTTCCGAGCTTATCGTCGGTGATATCCACCTGCTCTGCAGCATAATCCTTCGTCTTCAGGATCTCATCGCAGAACCACTTGTTGCAGCTGGCCGCCGAAAGCATGCAGCCCATCAGATGGAAGCCGCCGTCCGCGTGCGCAAATGCATGCAGCGCATTTTCCGGGCATTCGCCGAAGGCTTCGGACGAAATGAAGATCGTACCGGAGGTGCCAAGCGAAATGTTGCAGCTGCCGTTTCCGACCACGCCGGTGCCGACAGCCGCGGCCGCATTGTCTCCTGCGCCGGCGACCACCCTGACCGTCTCCGGAATGCCGAAAGCCTGCGCCGTTTCGGGCGTGACAGTTCCAATCACTTCAAAGCTTTCAAAGAGCTTCGGCATCTGCTCTTCACGGACGCTGCAGAGATCCAGCATCTCCTTACTCCAGCATTTGTTCTTCACATCCAGAAGCAGCATGCCGGAAGCATCCGAATAATCGCAGGAATGGACACCGGTGAGTTTGTAATTGATATAATCCTTCGGCAGCATGATCTTTTTGATCCGTGCGAAAAGATCCGGCTCGTGCTTCTGCATCCAGAGGATCTTCGGCGCGGTAAAACCGGCAAATGCGATATTCGCGGTATATTCCGAGATCTTTTCTCTGCCGATCGTTTCATTGAGATAGTCCACTTCTTCCGCTGTACGGCCATCATTCCACAGAATCGCTGGACGGATCACCTGGTCATTCTCATCCAGGATCACGAGACCGTGCATCTGTCCGCCGGCGCCGATGCCGGCGACATCTTTCCTGTCAAAGCCGGTCAGAAGCTCGTTGACACCGGCAAGACACGCATCCCACCAGTCCTCCGGCTTCTGCTCACTCCAGCCTGGCGCCGGAATGATGAGCGGATATTCCTTTGTCACGCTGTTCCTGATTGTTCCTTCTCCGTCCACCAGCAGCAGCTTGACGGCTGAGGTGCCGAGATCGATTCCGATATACAGGCTCATGGAGATCCTCCCTTCTACTTAAACGTTTAAGTCCTCTTTACCGCTATCATATCACAAAATCAAATAATGCAACAGTTTTTTTGAATATATTTTATATTTTTTCTTCGATCACCGCCGCGCCCCAGGCCGGAAGCAGCAGTTTTTCGCCTGCAGAAACCGGTTTTTCATCTGCCAGATCCGTGCCTGACACCGGGGCCGCTGCGGTCACGGCATCATCGGAGAAATTCATCACGAAATGCAGCGGTCCTCTTTCCTTATAAATAACAGGCCACTGCAGCGCAGGCACATCGATGCCCGCTTCCCGGCAGATCATCCCGAAGCATTTCTTCAGCTCTTCCACGGAAGCCGTGCAGGCCAGATACCAGGCATTTCCCCTGCCGAATCCGTGATGCGTAAATGCTGCATATCCGTTCCAGTGCTTATCCTCGTAATACCGGATCACTTCCGCCTCATCCGCATCGACCAGCTCCATCCACAGATGCCGGTCGTTCTTTGTAAAACGCTGGTAATGCAGACCGAAGACATCCGTCAGTCCGTGCGGCTGCGCATCCGGTCTTGCCAGCGCATTTTCATCCGCAAAGTAGCTCCGGAAGCCTGCAAAGACCGTACCGCCTTCCTCCGTAAATCTCCGGACGCGCTCCACGATCTCATCCGAAGCGCAGTAATATTCCGGGAAGACCAGCAGATCATAGCCGCTCCAGTCCGTCTCGCGGTCATAGAGGATATCGCAGTCCAGATTCATCTCGTACAGCGCGCGGTAGAAATCATTCACGATATCATTGTATATCAGCGATTTGTCGGTCGGGAACCAGTTCATGGCAAAGAGATTCTCGGGACTGATGATCATGGCGATCCGGCTCTTTTTCACATCCCCGATCTTACCGGCGATCTTTTTGAAGAAAGCGCCCGTGCCGCTGATCTCTTTATAAGTGTCGCCGGGCTCGCCGTCGTGCGGCAGGATCCCTTTCCAGTACGTTTCCAGGCCACCGTGGATCGACGCCCAGGACCAGTACATCTGTCCGCAGGCGCCGGACGCCAGATGCGCGAGGCTCATCAGCTGCAGCTGCCCGGGATACGGAAGCCATCCGGTGAATGCTTCCGCCTGACTCTCTATGATCAGATATGGTGCATTTTTCAGCGGCCGCATGATGCTGCCGCCGTAGGCGATCTCCATGCCGGTCAGTTCGCCGGCCGACGGACAGTAAACATCCGCACCGGTCAGTGTCAGTGCCTTCGCGGCATCAAAATGATTGATCCCCGGCTGGACGCCGTAGGAGTATCCCTCCTGCTGGCCCGGTTTTCCGAAGCTCTTCCATTCAAAGTCCAGGTTATGGGTAATGAACTGGTCCTCTCTCTTGTATTCCCGCACAATCGCTGACTGCCAGTGCAGGAATTCCGAAGCCAGTTCTCTTTTGTATTCTTCAAAAGCACACGCATAGCCGCCGTTTACCGTTCCTTCCGGATCCGGCAGCTCTTCGAAGGAAGCGACAGAGGCGCTCCAGTGCCGGAGCATGTAAGCAGCATTCAGCGCTTCAATATCCCCGTGAAAACGAGTCCGCATCCATTCCCGGAAGCCGGCGAGCACGCGGTCATTATGCATGTTGTAATGCTTCGTTTCATTATCGATCTGGAATCCGATCACGTTTTCATACGGAGCCGTCAGCGATACCAGCTTCCGGATGATCCTCTCCGCATATTTTCTGTAGGTCGGATTCGTGATATCCATGTTCTGGCGGGGACCGAACTTATTCCTTCCGAGCACCTCCGGATCCAGATCATACAGCCATTTCGGAATGGCATAGGTTGGCGTTCCGATGATCACACGGATCCCGTATTCCGCCGCTGCTTCGATTACCCGCGTGACATGGGAGAAATCAAATTCCCCGCATCGGGGCTCTTCGACGGACCAGGTGGATTCCGCGATCCGGATCGTATTGATACCGGCTTCTTTCATCAGAGACAGATCCTTCTGCAGACGGTCTTCCCTGGTGTACTCTTCATAATATGCTGCACCGAAAATCAGTTCTTTCATTCTATAACACTCCCGAAACTGCCCTGATTCGCAATGCCTGCTCAGCAGTTCCATTTTACTATATCATATTCAGCGGAAACAATACCAGCACGGTATGGGGGAAAATACCGGCGGTATACGAAGATCGTCAGCAATTCCTTCTTTCCGCTTGCTTTTTCCCCTCTGCCGGATAAAATAATAAGTCGCAGACCACTGATCTGCAGCTTTTGATCGGGAGTTCCATACCATTATGAATGAATTTATCATCCAGGCCATCGGGTTCTTCGGGATGGCACTGTTCATCATTTCCTATCAGATCCGGTCCAACCGCGCACTGTTCATCTGCCAGCTGTCCGGCTGCATCGTTTTCATGATCCAGTTCTTTCTGATGGGCGCCTACACCGGCGCACTCAGTCTGATCATCAATGTCGCCAGAAATGTGCTCCTTTTGAAATCCGACAAGTGGAAATGGGCCGGCAGCAGGACCGCGCTTATCGTGATCCTCCTTCTGCTGACAGGCATGACCGCCTTCACCTGGGCCGGTCCGAGAAGCCTCCTGCCGTTCGCTTCCGTTGCCGTCACCAGCATCGGCTACTGGACGAAGAACGCACAGAAGATCCGTCTTTCCCAGCTCTTCGGCTCTCCCTGCACTCTGCTCTATGACATCATTGTGCATTCCTGGGGCGGCGCCATGAGCGAATCGATCACGATCCTTTCCATCATCGTATCCATCTTCCGCTTCGGCTGGAAGAATCTGGGCGAAGAAAACTGAGGGAGAGACAGACCGGTCTGTCTCTCCCTCTTTATACTGTTTCCGTTCATCATCCCCATGAAGGCTGTGCCGTAAGGTAATCGGTACCGGATCCGTCTTCGCTCCATGCCGGGAAATACAGCCATCCTTTTGTCCCGTCGGAAGCCTTCACCTTGACAAACAGCGGATATCTGCGGATCGTACTTCCATACATTTCCTTTGATTCGGGCGCAAGCGGCTTCAGATCCGTCGGAACGAATGTATCACCCGCCTTCAGTGTCTTCAGCTCTGTTTTAAACGAGGCTCTCTTGTACAGCACCATCTTCTTTTTCAGCTTGTAATATTTGCCGCCGAAATAGGCCGGCGTATAATTGCTGACACCTGTCAGCTTATATTTGGATTCCGTCACTGCCTTGATCTTACCGCTTTTCAGCATGACCGGCGCCAGGATATAACAGCATCCGAAATTCGAATTGTAGAACGGTGTCTCGCTCTGCACATACAGCTTGTTCTTTCCGGTATTCTTATAAGTACCCGAATCCGCACGTCCTGTATTCAGCGGGCACATCTCTCCCTTGACGTCGGTAAATTTCGTAAAGGCAATGACCTTCTTCGGACTGACATACCGCAATACGAAGAACCACCAGTTGCTGTAGCTTCCGGCGACATCCACAAAAATCTCCGTATACTTATCTTTTTTGATGAAATCTACGGTCTGCACACTGCTGATGAGCGACCAGTCATCAATATCCTTTTTGAAGACGACTTTCCCGTTTACATACAGTTTAAAACGCTGTGTGGATTCATTGACTTCCTGTACAGTGTATTTTACCTTCTCCTTCTTTCCGCCGTTCAGATCGATCTTGTAGGTCTTTCCGGCTTTCAGTTTTTTCATTTTCAGGGACGCCGCATCTGCATTTCCCGGAAGGGCGGTCAGGACAGCAGCGAGCAGGATCATCAGGACAGCGATCTTTTTCATTGTCTTTTCCTCCTTATGAGATCTCTGCTTTGAATTTATATAAATTTATGCAAAATGTTAATTGCTTTCGCGTTTTTTCGTGTGAAATGGATAGTCTTCTAAATCTTTCCGGCATGTTGAGGATTGATATCATCCTTTTTATCATCTATTATAGTATCCGTAGACAATCAGCATCCGGAGGTGCAGAATGAAACAACATGATTTTAACCGCAGCTGGACCGTCAGGAAAGAGGGATGTGCGGATGTCCGGACCGTCGATCTTCCGGACGATGCCATGCTGTTTGAAAAGAGGGACCGGCAGTCACCGGCTTCCGGAGCCTGCGCTTATTTTTACGGCGGAAAATATATCTATGAAAAGACGTTTTCTGTCACGCCGGAATGCGGTACAGAACACTTTGTACTGGAGTGCGAAGGCGTATACCGCAATGCTTCAGTGATTCTGAATGGGAAAATGCTGCAGGATCATCCGTACGGATATACCGGTTTCTTTACTGTACTGGACGAAGCGCTGCTGCCCGGAGAGAACCGTCTTACGATCATCGCGGATAATTCGGAAACGCCGAACTCCCGTTGGTATTCCGGAAGCGGGATCTACCGCGAGGTGCACCTGTATACCGGAGGCTCCGAGTATATTGATCCGCAGGGCATTTCCATTGCCGTTACAGGAAAATCCTCCGTCTATGTTTCCGTCAAAGGTTCCTTCGGCAGCGAAACAGATGTGTGCACGGAAATTCTGTACAACGGCAGAGTGACCGTCTCCGGAAAAGGCAATCCGGCCTGTCTTTCCATACCCGATCCGCAGTTCTGGGATGCGGAACATCCTGCGCTCTACTCCTGCCGTGTCAGTCTTGTGAAGGAAGGCCGTGTGATCGATCAGGCGGAAACCGTATTCGGTCTGCGCAGTCTGGTCTTGGGTGCCGGCGGTCTGCGGGTGAACGGGAAAACCGTACTCCTGCGCGGTGCCTGCATCCATCATGACAACGGCATCCTCGGCGCATGCGCTTTCCGTGAAGCGGAGTACCGGCGTGTACGCATCCTGAAGGAAGCCGGTTTCAATGCGATCCGCAGCGCACATAATCCGATGTCCAAAGCCATGCTGGACGCATGCGATGAGCTCGGCATGTATGTCATGGATGAGACTTTCGATATGTGGGACATCCAGAAGAACCCCTTTGACTACGGCGGGGACACCTTCCGGGCGTGGTGGAAACACGACACGGCAGCCATGATCGAAAAAGACCGGAACCATCCGTCCGTCATCCTGTATTCCATCGGGAATGAGATCAGCGATCTGGGGACTGCAGAGGGGCAGGAACGCTGCCGGGAAATGACAGACTATGTCCATTCTCTGGACCGCACCCGTCCGGTCACGCTCGGCATCAATCTCATGCTCGCCTCCCTGACATCCTTCGGCAAGGGAATCTACGGGAAGGACAAGGACGGGAACGATAAAAACACCGGCTCCCAGTCCATGGATTCGGCTCCCACAAGTTCATTTTTCAATATGCTGATGAATCAGCTCGGGACCGTCATGGAGCTGACATCCGTCACGCCGGTTGCGGATAAGATCGCGGACAGTCTCTCCCCTGTTCTTGATATGGCAGGCTATAACTATGCCACGGCCAGGTATCAAAAAGAAGCCAGACGATATCCCGCCAAAGCCTTCGTCGGCTCCGAAACACTGCCTAAATCGCTTTATAAGAACTGGCAGCTGGTCAAAAAGATTCCCAATCTGACCGGCGATTTCATGTGGACCGGCTGGGATTATCTGGGCGAATCCGGGATCGGTACCGTCCAGTATAAAGATCCGAGAACCAAAAAGGATGTCGAAGACGGTCTGATCATTTCCGGCGGGCCAGGCGTCATCGATATCTGCGGAAAAATGCGTCCGGAAGTCGGCTGGAACAAGGCGATCTGGGATCTTTCGGACAGACCGGTCATCGGCGTCGATCCGCTGACACATGCCGATGATTTCCGGATGATCTCCATGTGGAGAAATATCGACGCCGTAGAGAGCTGGTCGTGGAAGGGATGCGAAGGGAAAAAGACAACGGTCACAGTATACAGCAGCGCTTATGAGATCGAACTGTTCCTCAACGGGAAATCCAAAGGCCGTAAAAAAACGAAGGACTGCAAGGCCATCTTCAGAAATATCATCTACCGCAACGGAAAGATCGAGGCTGAAGCCTATGACCGGGATGGAAGAGCGATCTCCCGCAGCGAACTGAAGACTGCAAAAGGAAAGACCGTGCTCCGGCTTTGTCCGGAAAAAACGGTTCTGCAGGCAGACGGCCAGGATCTGTGTTTCCTGAATATTGATCTTACCGGCCAGGACGGAATTACCAGATCCTCTGCCGACCAGCCGCTGACTGTCACAGTCTCCGGTGCAGGAAAACTGCAGGCTTTCGGCTCAGCCAGACCGCATATGGCAGAGGATTTCATCAGCTGTACGCATACCACGTTCTATGGAAAGGCGCTCGCTGTAATTCGTGCCGGTTATGAACCCGGCGAGATCACCGTGACCGTAAGCGGAGAAGGACTCGACGAAAAAACGATCCGACTCAGGAACGAATGAGGATTCCCCTGAGGAACATCAAAGCTGTCTTTATCTGACAAAGAGCTGCCGTCCGGCAGCTCTTTTCTCCTGTCTTCCTGTCAGTAACGGAATTCCGGCTTCGGAAAAGTGATCCTGCTCTGCTTTTCCATCTCCCGGATCAGTTCCTCCGGATCCTCTCCGATA
>DFKM01000053.1 GCA_002373555.1 Lachnospiraceae bacterium UBA3645 | reverse complement strand
TTCCTGCCTTCACGATACGGTTCAGGCCGTCCATGATATCGTACATGGGCGTCTGCCAGTCCCACATATGATAAATATACAGATCCACGTAATCCATACCGAGATTCTGAAGACTCGTGTCGATCATGTTCCCGATATGCTGCTGACCGCTGATGCCCGCCTCGATCTCTTCCTGCGTTCTGGGAAGGAACTTGGTGGCAACGACCACATCATCCCGTTTTGCAAAATCCCGCAGGGCTCTGCCGACATACTGCTCACTGGTGCCGCTCTGATAGGCGATGGCCGTATCATAGAAATTCACGCCCAGCTCCAGCCCGCGCTTTATGATCTCTCTGGTGTGCTCTTCGTCAATGGTCCAGCCGTGCTGGCCCCGTCCGGGATCACCGAATCCCATGCAGCCCATGCAGATCCGGGATACGTTCAAATCACTGTTTCCAAGCTTTTTGTAGTTCATTGGATCACCTCTTCAGCAGCTGTTCAGGTCTTATTTTCTTCCTTCTGACAGCTGTTCGCGAAAACATATTGACACAATGTCAGCATTTTTATTATACCCATCCTGCGGCCCGCTGTCAATATGATTTCCGACTGTCCGCCTGATGTGCTTCGGCAGATCCTCCTCAAACAAGTTAATGTTCTGTTTTCATTTATTATCTTGTATGTGAATCTTTTATGTGCTATATTGTTATCAGACAGGTATCCATACGGTGAAGAAATAACGCCTTGTCTTCACCGCGGCAAAGAAATCCGCCGCAGACAGATACGGCTGTGTTCAGAAGGAGGCCGCCATGACTGACAGAAAAGGGAACCGCATTCTGCAGATCCATCCCTCTCCGGATGCGTCTTCGCAGGCAGATTCCGCATACGAAGCATTTCCGGAAAAGATCCCGATGGCAGAGCAGATCAGAAAATACAGAAAAGCAGCAAAGCTCTCCCAGCAGCATCTGGCAGAGCAGATGCATGTTACCAGGAATTCCGTCATCAACTGGGAAGCCGGAAAATACCGGCCGGATGCCGACTTGTTCCCGAAGCTCTGTCAGATCCTGGGGATCACCCTGAACGATCTCTTCGGCCTGCAGCCCGGCACGACAGATCCGGTTTCTGCACATGAGCAGGAGCTGATCCGTCAGTACCGCAGGATCAGCCCGGTCGGTCAGCGGATCGTGGACCGCATGATCGGCAGCATCCTGGAGGAAGAGATCCGGGAGAAAAACCGGCAGATCGATGATGCTGCCCTGGGCGTTGCCGTTATCGCAACAAAAGCGGCCGCCGGCGACGGATCCTGGTACAGCGACATTCCCGTAGAGGATTACCGTTTTGTCTTTGCAAACGGAAGGAATGAAAAAGCGGACGCGATCATTCAGGTCCGGGGAGACAGTATGCTGCCGGTCTACCGCGAAGACGAATGGGTCTATGTGCAGTACACAGACGCCGCAGATGTCGGAGAGGATGTCATCTGTTCTTCGCGCGCGGGCATGCATATCAAGCGGATGGGAGCAGAGGGCCCTTATTCCGTCAACCGGAATGCACCGTTCACACTGACCGCAGAGGATGATCATGTCCGGATCGTCGGGCGTGTGCTCGGCATCGTGGATCCGACGACGGATCTGCCGGATGCAGCAGATGCGGATATCCTGGCAGAGCTCCGGCGCGACGAGATCAGCGCATTCCGGAAGGCGCACGGTCTGGACTGACCGGAAGCAGAAACAGGATCAAGCCATGAATAAAAAAGATGAAAACGCTTCCGCTCTCGGCTGCATGCCCATGCCGGCTGCATTTCCGTACCGGGCAGTCTTCCTGCAGGGAAAGCCGAAGCATGAAAAATATGATGCATTCTGGCGAAAACATCCGCCGATGGATACCGTGCGCCGGGCCAAGATCTTTGCACCGTTTGATGCGCTGGCAGGATTCGGAGACTGTATTGCAGGCAAAGAGATCGAATATCAGGAAAAGCGTTCTTTAAGCGAAGGAGAAAAGGAAGAACTGGACCGCAGGATCGCCATCCTTCGCGGCCTGACGATCAACGGAAAAGAAGCGCGGAAGAACCGTCCGGAAATTACGGTCCGGTATTTTGTTCCCTGCAGGGATCCGAACAGCAGCGCCTATGGATCCGGCGGGACGTATGAATCCGTAAGCGGAATCTGTCAGAAAGTAGATATTGTCTCCCGGACGATTGCCGTCGGAGACCGGGTCCTGGCCATCGATGACATTGCCGGGATCACCTCGGAATTATTTGAACACACGGATGATGCGATCCCCTGAAGACCGGAAGGAATACAAAACATGATCATTCAAACCGGAAACCGCACAGACATTCCCGCCTTTTACGCTGACTGGTTCGCAAACCGCCTGCGGGAAGGCTATGTGCTTGTACGCAACCCCTTCAATCCGCAGTCAGTTACCCGCTACACACTGGATCCGTCTGTTGTCGACCTGCTTGTCTTCTGCAGCAAAAACCCCCGGCCCATGCTGCAATACAGGGATCTACTGGACGCCTATCACCAGTACTGGTTTGTAACGATCACTCCTTACGGGAAGGATATTGAGCCGAATGTTCCGGCCAAAGCCGTCGTCATGGAGACATTCCGACAGCTTTCTTCGGTCACCGGCCCGGACCATATGTGCTGGCGGTATGATCCGATCCTGATTGATAAAACCTGGACAGCCGGGCGGCATATCGAAGTATTCCGGGAGATGTGCAAAGTCCTGGAAGGGAGCACACATACCGCCGTCATCAGCTTCATTGATCTTTATGAGAAAGTGAAGCGGAACTATCCGGAAGCCCGCACCGTTCCCTTCCATACACAGCTTGCTCTGACAGAGGCTTTTGTCGGCATCGGCCGGGAATACGGCATGACGATCAAACCTTGCGGGGAAAGCCGGGAGCTTGCTGCTGTCGGCGCCGACTGCTCCGGCTGCATGACACAGAGAGTTTTCGAATCCGCCATCGGACAGAATCTGATCCTTCCGC
>DFKM01000149.1 GCA_002373555.1 Lachnospiraceae bacterium UBA3645 | reverse complement strand
CGATATGTATACCACAGACTGCCATACAGGTTTCAACAACGTGATCAGTCAGTACCCGCAGCTCACGGTCGTACAGGGTGAAGGAAACTGGAACAATGATGATTCCTACAACCGCTGCTCTGACCTGCTTACTGCACACGAAAGCGACTGCGTAGGTATTTATGTCCATACGCCTGATATCATGGGAAGCGGCGTCGTTTCCGCTGTGGAAGCCCATAATCTGGATCCCGCTGATTACTGCATCTCCGGTATCTGCATCGGTATGGAAGGCATCGAGCTCATCAAGCAGGGCAAGCTGTACTGCGTTGTTGAGCAGCCCGCACTGCAGGCAGCAGAGATGGCCGTGGAATATATCGATGTCATGCTGAAGGGCGGCACCATTCCCGAGGTCGGAACTGTGATCGAGGAAGAGGGCGCGCTCTGGTCGCCGGCAACATTTGTGGAGAACACCTATGCCGATTCCGGTGAGACGCTGATCCTCCAGGCACCGCTCGTACCGCAGGAAGCACCGGCGGACAGCGATCAGATCTGGGAGAACATCATCGACAAATAAAGATTAAAGCTTACGCTGCGGGCGGAAGCGGTTTCCGTCCGCAGCTGTTCTTTTATCCACAGGAGGATGATCATGGATAAGGTTATGAAGGACAGGAACCTCTTTGATATCAGCGGAAAGATCGCGCTGATCACCGGCTCCGGCACTGGTCTGGGTGAAGGCTATGCCCACGTATTCGCGGAAGCGGGATGCACTGTGATCTGTGCGGATATTAATATGGAAGCGGCTGCCGGAACGGTCGCCGACATCATTGCCCAGGGCGGAAAGGCGGAAGCACTGTTTGTAGACGTGACGAAGCTGGATTCCATCAAAGCAATGTGCAGTGCGATCATGGAGAAATACGGCAGGATCGATATCCTGATCAACAATGCCGGCGTGGAGGATATCAACAATTTTGTCGATGTCACGGAGCGTCAGTATGACAAGATCCATGCCGTCAACATGAGAGGTGTCTTCTTCGTCGCACAGCAGGTCGCCCGCTGTATGAAGGAGACCGGCGGCGGAAAGATCATCAACATCGGTTCGCTCGGAAGCTATATCGGACTGGCGGAGAGCAGTGTGTACTGCTCGACGAAGGGCGGCGTGATCCAGCTCTCCAAGACCATGGCGATCGAGCTTGCGGATGCGAATATTCAGGTCAACTGCGTGGCGCCCGGTTATTTCATCACACCGATGACGCAGCCGTTCTTCGATAATCCGGAACACCGCGCCTGGATTGAGGGAAGGATTCCGCTCGGGCGCTGGGGAACGGTCGCGGATCTGGCCGGTCCGATGCTGTTCCTGGCTTCCCCCGCAAGCGATTATGTGACGGGCGTCACCATTAAGGTGGACGGCGGCTGGCTCGCAAGCTGACGGAGGAATCGGATGAAAGCGGTAAGAAATTACGGGATCAGGGACGTCCGGTTTGAAGAGATCGAACAGGTCATACCGAAGCCGGAGGAAGCACTGATCAAAGTGGATTATGCCGGGATCTGCGGTTCCGATCTTCATATTTATCGGGAAGGCATGTTCGTGGAAGAACTGCCGCAGACGATGGGACACGAATTTGTCGGACATGTCGTAAGCGCGCCGGAAGGATCCGGATTTGCCGCGGGCGATCCGGTGACTGGCGATCCCAGGATCGTATGCGGCAAATGCAAGGCGTGTCAGGACGGCGCCACCCCCCGGTGCGAGAACCTGGTGTTCATCGGGGAAGCACGGCCCGGCTGTTTTGCGGAATATGTGGCACTGCCGCCGGAAAAGCTCATTCTTCTGAAGGAGCCGAAGGATCTGAAACAGGCCGCGCTGATCGAACCGCTGGCCGTGGCGGTCCATGCCTGCAAGCGGATGGACGCCCGGGAAGATGAAAATGCGCTGGTCGTCGGCGGCGGGCCGATCGGTCTTCTGATCGCGGCAATCCTGAACGGTGTGTATCATCTGAAAAATGTCGCTGTCGCGGATATTGACGAATACCGACAGAGCGTGGCGAAGGCTGCCGGACTCACCCGGGTCGGCGCAGATCTGACGGCCTATGCGCCGGAAGCGGATATCATCGTGGATGCAGCCGGTTCCGGCCGTGCGCTGGATCTGATGATCCAGCATGCGAAACACGGCAGCCGCATCTACATCTCTGCCATCTATGAGAAGCTTCCGGCCGTCGATCTCAATACCGCCGTCAGCAAGGAAATGAAGCTGATCGGCAGCAATAATTATGACCGGGCGGATCTGGAGGAAGCCGCAAAACTGATCACCGAGGAGGGCATGGATCTTTCCTGGATCATCAGCTCGGTGCTCGCGCCCGAACAGGCCGCCGAAGGAT
This sequence comes from Lachnospiraceae bacterium UBA3645, assembly GCA_002373555.1. GTDB lineage: Bacteria > Bacillota > Clostridia > Lachnospirales > Lachnospiraceae > UBA3305. The sequence goes on along the minus strand of DFKM01000149.1, from coordinate 13,800 downwards.
TCGAGAGGCTGGCCGGCACCGTGAAGCGGGATATGAAGATCCTGTTCAAATTCTGATAATGGATACAGGTATTGCCAGTGCCTGTTTTCATAAAGCTCCCGGAGACAGAGATCGGTCCTCTGTCTCCTTTTTTTCGTCCGTTTTATTCTCGCTGTTCATGAAAATCGCACGATAATTGTGATAAAAAGGACGTTTCTTTGACGGAACGTATGCTAGAATGATGTCGGAATAAAAAGTGGGGCAGCCGAGCAGTCTGCTGTTTGACGCCCCAGTCACCAATATACCACGAAAGGAAGGTACTCATAATGAATCTCAACGCTGATTTCCTCCGCCTTGACGACGAACTCCCGGAGTATCCCAAATTTGAAGAGGGATACCGCCGTGCGCCCCGCAGAGAATCCAAGCTGTCCCAGTCCGACAAAGAGACTGCGATCATGAACGCGCTTCGCTATATCCCGAAGCAGCATCATGAGCAGATGGCAAAGGAATTTGCCGAGGAGCTCGAAGAGCATGGACGTATCTACGGCTATCGTTTCCGTCCCGAAGGCGCCCTTCACGGAAAGCCCATCGATGAATACAAGGGAAAATGCATCGAAGGCAAAGCCTTCCAGGTCATGATCGACAACAACCTGGACTTTGACGTAGCGCTTTATCCTTACGAGCTTGTCACCTACGGCGAGACCGGTCAGGTCTGCCAGAACTGGATGCAGTACCGCCTGATCAAGAAATATCTGGAAGTCCTCACAGACGAGCAGACGCTCGTTGTGATGAGCGGCCATCCGCTCGGACTGTTCCGTTCCCATAAGAAATCCCCCAGAGTCATCATCACGAACGGCCTGATGACCGGTATGTTCGACAATCAGGAGAGCTTCAACCGTGCGGCCGCCATGGGCGTTGCCAACTACGGACAGATGACCGCCGGCGGCTGGATGTACATCGGACCGCAGGGTATCGTACACGGAACATTCAACACACTGCTGAACGCCGGCCGTCTGGAACTCGGCATCCCGCAGGATCAGGATCTGGCCGGACGTCTGTTCGTTACCGCCGGACTTGGCGGCATGAGCGGTGCGCAGGGCAAGGCTGCCGAGATCGCGGGTGCGGTTTCCATCATCGCCGAAGTCGATATCTCCCGTATCATGACCAGATACACCCAGGGCTGGGTCAGCTGCTATACCGATTCGCTGGATGAAGCCCTGAAGATCGCACAGGAGAAGCTTGCGGAGAAGGCACCCTGCGCCATCGCCTATCACGGCAATGTCGTTGATCTGCTGGAGTTCCTTCTGAAGAAGGATGTCCATGTCGACCTGCTTTCCGACCAGACTTCCTGCCATGTTCCTTACGACGGCGGTTACTGCCCGCAGGGCCTGACCTTCGAAGAGAGAACAGAGATGCTCGACAAGGATCCCGAGAAGTTCAGAAAGCTTGTTGACAAGACTCTGAAGCATCATTTCGAGCTGATCTGCGAGATGCATGACAGGGGAACCTACTTCTTCGATTACGGCAACAGCTTCTTAAAAGCTGTCTTTGATGCCGGTGTGAAGGAAGTCAGTAAGAACGGTTATGACGAGACAGACGGATTCATCTTCCCGTCCTACGTAGAAGATATCCTTGGTCCCTGCCTGTTCGACTATGGCTACGGCCCGTTCAGATGGTGCTGCCTGTCCGGCAAGCCCGAAGATCTGGATGCGACAGACAAGGCTGCCATGGACTGCATCGATCCCAACAGACGTTATCAGGATCGTGACAACTGGGTCTGGGTCCGTGACGCGAAGAAGAACAAGATGGTCGTCGGTACACAGTGCCGTATCCTCTATCAGGATGCCCTCGGCCGTATGAAGATCGCTCTGAAGTTCAACGACATGGTACGTAAGGGAGAGATCGGACCGGTCATGCTGGGACGTGACCACCATGATACCGGCGGTACGGATTCTCCTTTCCGTGAGACCTCCAATATCAAGGACGGCTCCAATATCATGGCTGATATGGCGACCCAGTGCTTCGCCGGCAACTGCGCACGCGGCATGAGCCTGGTAGCGCTGCACAACGGCGGCGGCGTCGGCATCGGCAAATCCATCAACGGCGGCTTCGGCATGGTCCTTGACGGAAGCGAAAGAGTCGACGAGATCCTGAGAAACTCCATGCCTTGGGATACCATGGTCGGTGTTTCCAGAAGAAGCTGGGCAAGAAACGAGAACGCGATGTCCACAGTTCTTGAGTACAACGAACTCTACAAGGGAACGGACCACATCACCGTACCGGTAGTGGCAGACCGCGAGATGGTCAAGAAAGTACTCGGAGAATAAAAACTGCAATGGTTCCCCCATCTTCCGGATGGGGGATTCCCCGTCAGGGGGCGGAAGGGGATTATATGAAACAGCTTATTTACAATATCGGACAGCTTGCCACACCGCAGGGCAGCGCTGCGCACTGCGGACCGGATCAGGCCGACATCAAATATTACAAAGATGCCTGGATCGCTGTCGCGGATGACGGCACGATCGCCGCAGTCGGTGAAGGCGAAGTCCCGGAAGAGTACAGGCATGCGGATTCCAGCATCGACGCGGGCGGCAGACTGGTCACCCCCGGACTGGTAGATGCGCATACGCACCTGATCTTCGGCGGATGGCGTGAGCATGAGCTCGCTCTGAAGCTGAAGGGCGTGGCTTATCTGGACATCCTTGCCCAGGGCGGCGGCATTCTCTCCACCGTACGCAATACGCGTGCGGCGAGCGAGGAAGAGCTGGCTGACAAGGCGGCGGAAGCGCTCGACATGATGCTCGAGATGGGAACGACCACCTGCGAAGCAAAGAGCGGCTACGGTCTTTCCACAGAGCATGAGCTGAAGCAGCTGAGAGCCATCAAGAGCCTGCAGGGCCGGCACCCTGTTGAACTTGTACCTACATTCCTGGGAGCACATGCTGTTCCTGAAGAATATAAGGAGAACCGCGAAGAATACATCCGGATCCTGTGCGAAGAGATGATTCCGAGAGTGGCAGAGGAAGGCCTTGCGGAATTCTGCGATGTTTTCTGTGAAACGGGTGTATTCACCGCGGATGAATCCAGAACGATCCTGGAAGCCGGCAGGAAATACGGCCTGGCGCCGAAGATCCACGCCGATGAGATCAATCCGATCGGCGGCACGGAGCTGACGGCGGAGATCGGCGCTGTATCTGCCGAACATCTGATCGTAGCGACCGATGAAGGCATCGAGGCAATGCACCGCGGCGGCACCGTCGCCTGCTGCCTGCCCGCGACTTCCTTCTATCTGAACGCGAGTTTCGCAAGAGCAAGGGATATGGTGAACGCCGGCGTGCCGGTCGCCATCGCGACAGACTTCAACCCCGGTTCCTGTCCGAACCTCTCCCTGCAGTTCGCCATGAACCTCGGCTGCTATAAATACAGACTGACGCCGGAAGAAGTCCTGACGGCTGTGACGCTGAATGCGGCTGCGGCGATCAAACGTGCGGACAGCATCGGCAGCATCGAGCCCGGCAAGAAGGCTGATCTGGTCATCTGGAAAGCAGACAATCTTGATTTCATCCTGTACAGATTCGGAAACAATCTGGCAGGTACCGTGATCAAGGCCGGAGACATCGTTGTCAGCAGATAATCGTAAATCCTACTTTTGACGGCACAGCCGTCATCCAAAGATCATTAATACAGGAGAATCATCATGAACAAAATCATCGAATGCGTACCCAATTTCAGTGAAGGAAGAGACCTGGACAAGGTCGAGAAGATCGTGGACAGCTTCCGCGGCAAAGAAGGCGTAAAGCTTCTTGACTACTCCTCCGACAAGGACCATAACAGAAGTGTTGTCACCGTCATCGGCGAGCCGGAGCCGCTGCGCGATGCCATGGTGGAAGCCATCGGCAAGGCTGTCGAGCTGATCGACATGACCAAGCATGAAGGCCAGCACCCCAGAATGGGCTGCGTCGACGTTGTTCCTTTCATCCCCGTGAAGAACGCGACCGTCGAAGAAGCTGACGCGCTTGCGAAGGAAGTCGCGAAGATCGCTTCCGAGAAATTCGGACAGCCTTTCTTCCTGTATGAGAGATCCGCGACGGCGCCCCATCGCGAGAATCTTGCGAAGATCCGCAAAGGCCAGTTCGAGGGCATGGCCGAGAAGATGAAAGATCCCATGTGGAAACCGGATTTCGGTCCCGATACGATCCATCCGACCGGCGGCGTAACAGCCATCGGCGCCCGTATGCCGCTCGTAGCCTACAATATCAACCTGGATACCTCCAACCTTGAGATCGCGAAGAAGATCGCTGACAGAGTACGTCATATCCGCGGCGGATTCGCATACTGCAAGGCGATGGGCGTCATGCTTGAGGACAGAAATATCGCACAGGTCTCCATGAACCTGACCGACTATACCCATACCGCGATCTACACCGTCTTTGAGACCGTCAAGATGGAAGCGAAGCGCTGGGGCGTGAATGTCGTCGGCTCCGAGGTCATCGGCCTTGTTCCCATGCAGGCGCTGGTAGACTGCGCTGAGTACTACCTCGGCATCGAAGACTTCTCCATCAACCAGGTCCTCGAGACCAGACTGTACGACTGATACAGATGTCGCGTCAGCGACGGAAGGGGTTATATGAGCAAATTAATCGACATGACCGTAACCGATTTCACCCAGCTTACATCCTCGGACGCCCCCGCCCCTGGCGGCGGCAGCATTTCCGCACTTGCCGGTTCTCTTGCGGCCTCTCTGGAGGAAATGGTAGCGCGTCTGACCATCGGCCGTGAAAAGTATGCCGTTGCGGAAGCCGACATGATCAAAGTCCGCGACGAAGCGATGGCGATCAAGGAAGAGCTGCTGGCAGCGGTCGATAAGGATACCGAATCCTTCAATCAGTATATGGATGCGCTGAAGCTTCCGAAGAATACGGAGGAAGAGAAGGCAGCAAGACGCGCAGCGATGCAGGAAGGCCTGAAGGCCGCAGCGCTGGTGCCCGTCGCGGCAGCAGAAGCTGCTGTCAGGGTCATCCCGCTTGCAAAGACAGCTGTAAAGCTTGGAAATTCCAATGCCATTACGGACGCGCTGGTCGGATGCATGATGGCAAGAAGCGCCGTGCTTGGTGCAGCGCTGAACTGCCGCATCAATCTTTCTTCGATCAAGGACGAAGAGTTCACTGCGAAGCTTGCGGCGAGAGTCGACGATGTTGTGAAGAAAGCTTTCGAAGGCGAGAAGGAAGTATTTGCGGTTGATGAACTGACAAAGGATTTTCTTACCTTCTAAAATAGAATAACTGTTTAAACGGAGACAGGTCCCGCATCACATTTCCTTAAAAAGTGTGATGCGGGGCCTGTCTTCGTTTTATCTGAGTGTACTATATTCTTTAGTGGTCGCGTCTGCTTTCTCCCGGTAGCTTTCCCACGGTTCCGGGAGCAGGGAAGCAAATACTTCCGGGGCCTCTTTTTTCAGGACGGAGGCTGTATAGAAGTAATAGAATGCGTCTCTGGGAGAGCCGAGCTTCTGCCAGCAGTCCGCTGCCAGCGTCATCGCAGCGAGTGCTTCGGGATCCTTACCGGCATGATGCAGCAGATAGGCGTCCCCTGTCAGGCTGATGCTTCTGCCCATCTGCACATCGGAGGCGTCGTACAGCTGTCTGCTCTGTCGGATGCAGGCTTCCGCATTCTTCAGATCGCCCAGATTATAATAGGTGATGGCGAGATTGACATAGAATATCGGATTCTCCATCTGATCATTCTCGCGGCACAGAGACAGCGCTCTCCGGAAGTACAGGATCGACTGATCATAGTTTTTCCGGATCCGGGCATTTTCTCCGAGATAATTATAACAGCCGGCGATATTCAGCGTATAGGATTGCAGGGTGAGCGCCGAAGACTGGAAGTCTTCAATGGCTGCCTGGAGCAGCTGGTCGGATTCGTCCAGATCTCCCTTCATTCCGCAGTAAAGTCCTCTGAGCCGCCGGTCGATCGCCGTCTCGTGGATCTCCCCAAGCTGTCTGTCAATGGCGAGGCACTTCTCCAGCGCGGCCTCCATGACCGGCAGGTTCCATGTCTGGATCCCGTAAAAGACCAGCTGTCTGTGATATGCCCGTTCCAGTCTGGGATTCCCGGACAGAAAGGTTCCGCCTTCGATCTGGCTCTTCAGCGCTCTCAGGCCGGCGTCATAATCCCCCTGCTGGATGGCGATCCGCCCGATGATCAGGGAGAGACGGCACGCGGCTTCTTCATAGGGGATCTCTCCGGGAAACAGGTGATAAAAGCGGGAGAGCTGTTTTTCCAGACTGAACAGTTCCTGCAGAACGGCAGGCGCGGATCCGCCGGATCCTTTTTCGGAAAGCGAAAGGACCGGATAGAGATCGTAATTGTATTTGGCAAACTCCTCCAGCTGCAGGATACGGTAGAACAGGCTTTTGACCGGTGCTCCGCAGCCCTCAAAATGATAGATGATCTGCGTGTACCAGGATCCCGTACGGGGAAGGCTGCTCTGCAGGAGGTATTCCGCGATCCGCTTGTGATACAGCCTTGTTTTTGACGGTGACAGATGGGTGCGGATATAATCCAGCAGAAGGTTGTGCCGGAACCGGAACAGGGAAGCGGCACCGTGGGCTTCTTCGGTCAGCAGGCCGCGTTCGATCAGATCGTCAAGGGTATAGATCATATCCATGGCGTTGGTCCCGGTAATAAACGTAAGCGGTTCGGCAGCCGCGCCGTCCTGGAAGACAGAGATCAGATCCAGCAGCCGTCTTTCCCCGGCAGGCAGGGACGCGAAGATGCCGTGAATGATATGTTCCGCGTTTCCGATCGTTTCCGCATCCGCGCCCTCGTACAGATGACCGGCGATGAGATTCAGATAGAAGGGATTTCCCCGGCATTCCTTCATCAGGGAATCCAGCAGTGCAGGCGGGAATGTCTGTTCCGGGAATTTCCGGAGGAGATAACGTTCTACTTCCTCCCGGCCGAGCGGCTGCAGAATCAGCTTCTGCACACCCCGGAAGCGGACCAGATCGGAGACATATTTTTCCCATCCCGGTTCCATATGGGAAGGACAGGTGATCAGGATCAGGAAGTTCCCGCGGTTGTTCCGGATCAGGGTCGAGAAACTGTCTGCGCTCAGTTCATCCATGTTCGTCAGATCATTGACGTACAGGATGACAGGCATTTTTTCCGCGATCACCGACAGAAGCTGCAGAAGTGCGTTCCGGACGGCGCGGTAGCTGTAGGAAGCCGGCAGCTCCGAAAGATCCGCCCCGCTTTTTCCCAGGGAATCCAGCGTCGGGAAGAAGGAATGGACGACCTCGCGGTAACGGGCCGGGACCTCGATCTTTTCGGACTGCATAAACTGTCTTGCCTGCGTGAGGATGGAAGACCAGCACCGCAGCGGGATCTGCTTTTCGTGCTCCAGACAGTCCGCCCGGAGGATCAGCACATTCTCTTCCGAAAGGGAGTCCAGGAATGCGTCGCACAGGAATGTTTTCCCGATGCCTTTTTCGCCGGACAGGAAGACCGTCCCCGCTCTCCGCATCACGAGATCCTGCCAGCAGCGGCGCAGGACCGCAGTTTCCCTGTCCCTGCCGATCAGCCTTCCGTCCCCGTCGCCGATGCCGGAGGTGCCGCTGGACTGCTCCAGCTGTTTCTTCAGTTCGTTAAAAACAGCCTGTGCCTCTACCGAAGGCGAAATGGCGAGCTCTTCGGAAAGGAGTGCACGGAGATCTTCGTAGCAGCGCACGCCTTTGAGCAGCTGGGAATTCTCCAGATAGGTCTGCATCATGAGGATGTAGATCCTCTCATCCAGCGGATCCGAGGACGTATACCGGTGGAAGATGTCTTCCCGGCCGGTGATGTCATCCGGCTGCAGCCGCTGAAACCGGAGATACAGGCAATGCAGATAATGATCTGCCATGCGGGAGCGTACACTGTTCATCCATTCATCGTATTCATAGGAATCTTTCAGGGAGAATCCGCTTAAAAACACATCCTGATACAGCTGCAGATCACCGGTTTCCAGAAAATCGTCGGTATCAATGTGAAATATCACGCTGCTGTTCAGATTCAGGATCTGTTTTTTCGGCGATTCAAACGGATCAAAACCAAATGCCTGCTTAATAGCATAAAGCGCGTTCCGCAGATTTTTGCGCGCGGCAGCATCAGAGGCGCCTCCCCAGAGGAGCGTGGCCAGACGGGTGCGCGTGGCGGATTTCTCGGTGCACATGTAGAAGAAAAGCGCATCGGCTTTTTTCAGCGGAAATGTGATCACTTTTCCGTCGAGACGGATCACGGGCATATGCAGAAGCTGAACTGAGATCGTAGGCAACTTGATACCTCCCCGGGCAGACAGATTACAGATACTTTGTCAGAATTTTAGCATAATAACGACCGTTTATCAACGAAATGCAGTGATGAAGCAATTATTGGACATTTTGTGGACATTTTATGGACATTTATAATATAATATTTCTGATGAAAGTGGAATAAATTAAAGGTGGGAGAAGAATATGGACCAAATCAGAAAAGTCGCCGTCGTCGGCATCGGCATCCAGGGTTCCATGATCGCGTTCCGGAACGCACTGCATGGCAAGACTGTCTGCGGCTACAGCCGCTCGGAACGCTCCAGAGAAATATGCAGACAGAAAACAGAGCGTTTCGCGGATTTCTATGTTAAGGAGGGCAGGATCACGGAAGCTGAGAAAGAAGCGCTGCTTGAGCGGATCTCCTATGCGGCGTCCCTTGCGGATTGCTGCGGAGACGCGGATCTGGTCATTGAATGCGTGCCTGAGAAGCTTGCGCTGAAGCAGGAACTGTTCGGAGAACTGGACCGGGTCTGTCCGGAGCGGACGTATCTGAATTCCAATACTTCCTCCCTGCTGATGAGCGATATTTATGTGCAGTGTTCAGAGGAGAGAAAGAGGAAGACGTTCTCCACGGATCATGATGATCCGGTGCGGAACGATTATCTGGAAATGATGTGGAATCCGTCGACTTCGGAGGAAACAAAGGAAGCGGCACTGGCGCATTACCGGACCCTCGGGTTTGAACCGGTCGTCACCAGAAAAGAGAATAAAGGCTACTCCATAAACCGGGTCTGGCGTGCCGTCAAGAGAGAGTGCCTGTGGCTTTGGGCAAACGGATACTGTGATCCGGCGGAATTTGACCGCGGCTGGAAGACGGAATGGGAAAGCAAGGTCGGGCCGTTCGAACTGATGGATCTGATCGGCCTGGATACCGTTTACAATATTGAAATGTCTTATTTTGAAGCCAGCGGGGAAGAGCGTGACCGCCCGCCCCGGAAGCTTCTGGAAATGGTGGAAGCAGGAAAACTCGGTATGAAATCCGGAAGCGGCTTCTATGACGGATATGATACGGTCGGAGGAAATCTTCTGGAAGATGCAGAATGAATCGGAGGCGCATATGGAGCCGGTCATCTTAAACGGACACGATCTTAAACTGGAAGAACTGTATGATGTAGCCTGCCGGGGAAGAAGAGTCGCGATCGCGGAAGAATGCTTTGACAGACTGGCGGAAGGACGCAGGATCATGACCGGTCTGGCAAAGGACGGAAAAGCGATCTACGGATTCAACCGCGGCGTCGGCTGGAATAAAGACCGCAGGATGGAAGAAAGCGCGCTGGTCTCTTACAACAAGCGGCTGATCCGCTCGCATTGCCTCGGGGTGGATCCGTGGCACGCGGATCATCAGGTCCGTGCCATGATGTGCATCCGCTTAAACCAGATGCTTATCGGCGCAGCCTGCGCAACGGATGAACTGGCGGAAATGTTCGAGGCATTCCTGAATCACGGGCTCACGCCGCACGTCCCTTCGCGGGGATCGATGGGAGATGACGATATCGCGACATTATCGCATATCGGTATGGCCTTTATCGGGGAAGCAGATGTCAGCTGGAACGGAAAAGTGATGAATGCCGCAGAGGCAATGGAAGCCTGCGGGATCCCGCCGTATGTGATGGATCAGAAGGATGCGCACACGATCATCCTCTCGAATGCGCAGGGAGAGGCGCTGGCGGCAGAACTGGTATGGGAAGCGGAAAAGCTTCTTTCGCTGTCCCAGCTGGTGTACTGTCTGGATTATGAAGGCCTGAACGGGAATGTCGAGCAGATGAGCGAAGCCGTGAACCGCCTGCGGGGACTGCCGGGACAGATGGAAGCGGCGGCGGAATGCAGAAAATTCCTGGCGGGGAGCTATCTCTACGCGCCGGATAAAGACCGTGCGCTGCAGGATCCGCTTTCCTTCCGGGACGGATTCTGTGTTGCCGGCGCGGTAAAGGACGCACTGCAGTTTGTAAAGCGATTCCTGGCGATCCAGCTGAATTCGACATCGGATAATCCCTGCATCCTGCTGGAGGAAAAGGAAACCTCTGTGACAGCGAACTTTGAATCGCCGACCCTTGCTGCCGGCGTGGAAATGCTGGCAGGAACACTGGCGGTGCTGTCAAAGACGATCGTTTTCAGAATGCTGAAAATGACGGATCCGTCGTTTACCCATCTGACACGCTATCTGGCGCCGTGGGATGACGCAGGCTTCGGCTATGCGACGATCATGAATACCTACGCGAATTTGGATGCGGAGAACAGGCATCTGGCACAGCCGTCCAGCATGGATTTTTATCAGCTGGAGGGCGGCATCGAGGACCGGGGGACAAATCTTCCCATGGCTGCGGAAAAAGCGCTCCGGATCATTGATAATCTGAGATACCTGGTCGGGATCGAAGCATTGTACGCGGCGCAGGCCGTCGATCTGCGGAAACAGAAACTCGGGGAACTGCAGCTTGGACACTATACGGAAAAGGCCTATCAGACCATCCGGAAGGTGATCCCGTTCCTCCATGAAGACCGCAATATGCACGCCGAGATCCGGGCTGCCTATGAACTGATCATTTCCGATGAACTGACAGCGCTGCTCCCGCAGCAGGCCTGACCGTACAGAAAAGGAGACATTATGAAAAGCTGGGTAACTTTGGGAGAGACACTTTCACTCGATGATTTTATACAGGTCGTCAGATACCACGTGCCGGTCAATTTTTCAAACGAATATGAGACGCGTGTGAAGAAAGCCAGAAGCCTGGTCGACGGATGGACCGCAGAAGAGAAACCCATGTACGGTGTAACGACCGGTTTCGGTTCCCTCTGCACCAAAACGATCAGCAGTGAGGAAGCCGCTGCGCTGCAGAGAAATATACTGCTGTCGCACTCTGTTTCCGTCGGGCAGCCGCTCACAGAGGAAGTCGTCAGAGGTACGATGCTCATGGTGCTGCAGAATCTTGGACAGGGGTATTCCGGCGTCCGGCTGATCGTGCTGGAAATGTACCGCGAATTCCTGAACCGCAATCTGACCCCCTGGGCGCCGGGCGACGGCTCAGTCGGTTATCTGAGCCCGGAAGCGCATATGGCGCTTGTGCTGATCGGCGAAGGAAAAGCCTGGTTCGAGGGCGAACTGCTGGACGGCCGGGAAGCGCTCGCGAGAGCCGGCCTGTCCCCGATCACCCTGGCTTCCAAGGAAGGCCTGGCGCTGGTGTCCGGCACGACTTCCCCTACGGCGATGGGCGCGCTGGCAGTCTATGACATGATCGAGTCCGCGAAATCCGCTGACATCATCGGCGCATTGTCGCTGGAGAACAGCAAAGGTCTGATCCGCGCATTTGATCCCCGGGTCATGTCCGTACGTCCGCATAAAGAGCAGTCGTCTTCCGCGGAAAATGTACGGAAGATCCTCGCGGATTCCGCCGTGATCAAGGCTGCGGAAGGAAGCCATCTGCAGGACGCACTGTCTCTGCGCTGCATCCCGCAGCTGCACGGCGCTGCCAAGAAGACGCTCTATGATGCCAAGCGCACGATCGAAACGGAAATGAATTCCTGCTGCGACAATCCGATCATCTGGCCGGAGGAAGGGGATGAGGATGTCATCTCCGCGTGCAATGCGGATTCCTCCTATGTCGGCATCGAGATGGATTCCTGTGCGATCGCGGCCACGATGCTGGCGAAGATGTCCGAGCGGCGCAACAACCGCCTGATTGATGAAGGCCACTCCGGCTATCCTTCGTTCATGATCCGGAATCCGGGCCTGAATTCCGGGCTGATGATCCCGCAGTATACCCAGGCCGGACTGATCAACAGCATGCGGGTGCTTTCCCATCCAGCAAGCGTGGACAACACGCCGACCTGCGTGAACCAGGAAGATTATGTGGCGATGGGATACAATGCCGCGAAGAAAGCCTACAGCGTCAGCGAGAAACTGGAATATGTTCTCGCAATCGAACTGCTCTCCGATTATGAAGCCCAGAGCTTCGCGGATGAAAGCACGCCGGTTTCGTCCGTCTCAAAGAAAATCTATGACCGCATCGCGGAGGATGTGCCGCTGATGACGGTGGATGAATATCTCTATCCCCATATCCAGTTCCTGCGGAACCTGATCCACAACGGTGAACTTCTTCGTATCGTGGAAGAGGAAACGGGAAAACTGCAGTGACCGATACAGAATAGCTGCAAAATCTACAGCGCGGAGGACAGTCAATGAAGGAATACAGCTATATCGGCCGGTCTACGGGATCGGATCACGGATACGGGAAGGTGACGGGACATGTCGAGTACTGCTCGGACATGCAGTCGCCCGGCATGCTGCATCTGAAATACAAACCCAGTACGATCGCCCATGGTCGGATCACGAGGATCGATACGACGAAGGCGTGGCTGCCCGGCGTCAAAGCGGTCTATACCTGCGAAAATACGCCGGATACGTATTTCGACCGCGGACGCGTTTCCTCTTATGAGCTTCAGTGGAGCCAGAACCAGGAACGTCTCTTTGACCGGGAAGTCAGGTTCTACGGAGAGCGGATAGCGGCTGTCGTTGCCGAAGATGCGGAGACGGCGGAGCAGGCCTGCCGGCTGATCGAAGTAGAATATGAAGCGCTGCCGCTGCTCCTGACCATGGAGGATACGATGAAGGAATGCGCGCCGCAGCTGCATGAAAACGGGAACGGAAATATTTATCCCGCGAAGGACGAGCCGTACTGTCAGGAATACGGAGATTATGAAGCCGCTGCCGGCGAGCTTATGTTTCACAGCGAATCGCATATCAGCCGGATGACGCATATGTGCATGGAGACCCAGGCGTCCCGCGCGAAATACGACCGCGGGACCGGAAAACTGATCGTATGGACCGGTACGCAGACAGCTTACGGCGTGCGTTCCACGGTGGCGGACCTCCTGGGGCTTTCCTACAACAGAGTCCGGGTGATCAAGACGATCATGGGCGGTTCCTTCGGCGTGAAGCAGGAAATGGTGCTGGAGCCGCTGGTCGCTTATGCGGCTTATGATCTGAAAGCGGATGTGATGTGCCATTTCACCAGGAAAGAGCAGATCACGGGGACGCTGCTGCGGCACAATTTCGATACCAGAACGGAAAGCAAGGTGGACCGGGACGGCACTGTGCACGGCGTATGGATTCATATGAATCTGGACGCGGGCGCGTACCAGACGATCAGTCCTTCCTATCTGCGCACGGCAGGAGGAAAGCTCGGGAAAACATATGCACTGCCGAATATCCGTTTCACAGGCTATTCCATCTGCACTACGACGCCGGCGAACGGAAGCTTCCGCAGCTGGGGATCGTCGGAGGAAGCGATCGCGCTCGAACCCCACTGGAACATGATCGCGGAGGAACTCGGGATCGATCCGGTGGATTTCCGGCTGAAAAATATCCGGGCACCGTATGACGCGGATGTCATGCATGGCGCGAGCATCTGCGGCGCCAATTTCCGGAAGGTGCTGACGGAAGGCAGAGCGCGCTTCGGCTGGGACAGCCTGA
>DFKM01000141.1:2826-3210 GCA_002373555.1 Lachnospiraceae bacterium UBA3645 | reverse complement strand
CGCTCTGACCGGAAATGATCAGCGGGGTCCTGGCTTCATCGATGAGAACGGAGTCGACCTCGTCGACGATGGCATAATGGAGATCGCGCAGGACGAGCTGCTCCTTGTAAATGACCATGTTGTCACGGAGGTAATCGAATCCGAGTTCATTATTGGTTACATAGGTAATGTCGCAGTTGTAGGCTTCCCGGCGCTCGTCCGCGGTCATGGAGTTCAGCACGACGCCGACGGTCAGTCCGAGGAAACGGTGGATGGCGCCCATCCACTCCGCATCACGGCCGGCCAGGTAATCATTGACGGTAACGATGTGCACGCCTTTGCCTTCCAGCGCGTTCAGATACGCGGGGAGCGTGGCGACAAGCGTCTTACCTTCACCGGTCTTCA
>DFKM01000141.1:0-2767 GCA_002373555.1 Lachnospiraceae bacterium UBA3645 | reverse complement strand
TCATCTCGGCGATGCGGCCCTGGTGAAGGACGATGCCGCCCATCAGCTGCACAGGATAATGCTCCATATGGAGCACACGTCTGGCACCTTCTCTTACGAGCGCGAATGCTTCGGGGAGCAGATCGTCCAGCGATTCTCCTTCCGCCACGCGCTGTTTGTACTGTTTTGTGAGGTCTCTTAACTCATCGTCAGTCTTCTGCATCAGACCGTCTCTGAGGCTTTCGATTTTCTTAATGGTAGGCTCCATGCTCTTGCAGATGCGGGAGCTCTTGGTTCCGAATAACAGCTTGACAAGATCCATAGGATTAACTCACATTCCTTCCTGTCCTATTTTTGCATATACGCTGTAAAATTATAGCATCATCGCAAATGGTTTGCAACCGCGAATGTGCCGGGACGGGGCCGGCTCCCTGTTCTTAACGTAAACCTGTATCTTTGTTTTAGTTGACAATCCAGTGTTGTTATTGTAAACTGCTTTCTGTTGATCAGTTGACATTGGACAGGAGAAGCGGACTTCTGCCCCGGGAGGTTTTTATGCTTGCACTTGCACACCGGATCATTGACGGCTATCGGCTGACAGCCGACGATGATCTTTCCATATTTATTACCTGTGATCTTGCCGAATTATCTGCCGGCGCGGATCTCATCCGGAAGGAGCTCTGCGGCGACCGCGCGGATCTCTGCAGCATCATCAACGGCCGCGGCGGCCGCTGCAGCGAAGACTGCCGGTTCTGCGCCCAGTCCGCGCACAACCATACAAACTGCGAAGTATACGGTTTTCTGCCGGTGGAACGGTTCACGGAAGACTGCCGCAATATTTACGCCAAAGGCGTTGACCGCTATTCCATCGTCACCGCCGGAAAGACGCTTGCCGGCGCGGATCTGGAAATCGCCGTCGAAAGCTACCGCAGAATGCATGAGGAATGTCCCGACATGATCCTCTGCGCTTCCCACGGACTGATGGAGGAAAAAGATCTGAAGCGTCTGGCTGATGCCGGCGTGACCATGTATCATGCAAATATCGAAACATCCGAGCGGTTCTTCCCGGAGATCTGCACGACACATACCTTCGCCGATAAGCTGGAGGAGGTACGCCGTGCCCGTGCGGCGGGCATGACCATCTGCTGCGGCGGCATTCTCGGCATGGGCGAAACATGGGAAGACCGGATCAGCATGGCACTGACGCTGACTGAACTGGACGTGGAATCCATCCCCCTCAACTTCCTCATTCCCGTCAAGGGAACACCGCTCGGAGACCGGAAAAAGCTCGCGCCTGCCGAGATCACCCGCATCGTCGCGCTGTTCCGGTATATCAATCCGACGGCGGACATCCGGATCGCTGCCGGCCGAAGCTATTTCGATGACGGCGGCGCGGTGCTCTTCCGCTCCGGCGCGAATGCGACGCTGACCGGCGATATGCTGACGACGGTCGGAAACAATACGGCGCAGGACCGTGCAATGCTGACTGCCATGGGATATGAACTGAAGCCGGTTCCGGCGGATTGTCATCCTGAGGAATGAAAATGACGAAGGATCCTCGCCCTGAAACAAGCGGTTTTACTAAAACCGAGCGTGAAAGGCGGTGGGTTCTTCGGGCAGTGAACTGCCCCTCAGAATGACAGGATCAATTTCACAAACGGCTGTATTGAAAGAACAGCAACTATAAAAAATAACAGACAGGAAAAACAACCGACACGAAAGGAAGAGAGTATAAATTGAGCGCCTCAGAAAAAACAAAATCCATGGTCCTTACGGCCCTCATGGCGGCGATCATCTGCATCATGGGCCCGCTGTCCATTCAGATCCCGGTCAGCCCGGTCCCGATCAGCCTCGTCAACCTGGCGATCTATTTTTCCTGCTATATCCTGGGCATGAAGCGGGGAACGATCAGTCTCCTGCTGTATCTGCTGATCGGCTTTGTGGGCGTTCCGGTATTCGCAGGTTTTACGGCCGGCGCCGGGAAGCTGCTCGGACCTACCGGCGGCTACCTGGTCGGATACATTTTCATCGCGCTGATCTGCGGCTATGCTTTTGAACACGGAAAAGGCCGCGTCACCGATCTGATCGGCATGCTGCTCGGCACTGCAGCCTGCTATCTCTTCGGAACGGCGTGGCTCGCCTACCAGGCCGGACTGGATTTCCATGCGGCGCTGGCTGCCGGCGTGATCCCGTTCATCCCCGGAGACCTCGCAAAAATCGCGATCGCTCTTATCGCTGCGCCGATGCTGGTGAAACGGCTGAAGGCGGCTGAGGTAATGTAAGATAGAATAAGACCGGGTACGCAGCTCCCCCGATTGCGTCCCGGTCTCTTTCTTTATTATTTTCCTACTTGTATTTTCCGGAATATATGCTAAAATTGAATCATAACAAAACACGAAAAACAGTTTTATACAGAATATAGTTTGTTAATTCTTTATTTTTCTGTATTTTGTGTTTTGTTTCATCCTCCGGTTTCCGGAGGGTAGATCAATTGAAAGGAGACTCAGTAAATGCGTTTCAGAATTTCCGGAAAGAACATCCAGCTCACAGATAATCTTCAGAATCAGGTCGAGCATAAGTTAGCGAAGCTCGATAAATATTTCAAGGGAGATCCGGAGGTCCAGGTAACACTCAGTACCGAAAGAGAGCTCCAGAAAGTGGAAGTCACCATCCCGATCAAGGGAACCGTGATCCGTGCGGAAGAATCCAGCAGCGATATGTACGCCTCCATCGATCTCGTTCAGGAGAGCATCGTCAAGCAGCTGCGCAGACATAAGAGCAAACTGAT
>DFKM01000037.1 GCA_002373555.1 Lachnospiraceae bacterium UBA3645 | reverse complement strand
CGGCGGACGCGGCATGGAAGTCGTGTATGATGATGAAAGCATGGCGGATTATATGGCGGCCGCTGTCGGCGTAACGCCCGACCGTCCGATCCTGATCGACCGGTTCCTGAATCATGCGACCGAGTGCGAAGCCGATGCCATCAGCGACGGAACCCATGCGTTCGTTCCCGCCGTCATGGAGCACATCGAGCTGGCCGGCGTCCATTCCGGCGACTCCGCCTGCATCATTCCTTCCAAGCACCTTTCGGATGAGAATGTGGCGACGATCAAGGAATATACCAGAAAGATCGCCGAGGAAATGCATGTACGCGGTCTCATGAATATGCAGTATGCGATCGAGAACGGAAAGGTCTATGTGCTGGAAGCCAATCCGAGAGCCTCCCGTACCGTCCCGCTCGTATCCAAGGTCTGCAATATCCGCATGGTACCGCTGGCGACCGAGATCATCACCTCGGAGCTTACCGGCAGACCTTCTCCTGTACCGGAGCTGAAGGAACAGCATATCCCGTACTACGGTGTAAAGGAAGCGGTCTTCCCGTTCAACATGTTCCCGGAGGTCGATCCGATCCTCGGACCGGAAATGAGATCCACCGGCGAAGTGCTCGGTCTTTCACCGCTTGCGGGCGGCGCCTTCTTCAAGGCGGAGGAAGCGACCCAGACGAGACTTCCGCTGGAAGGGACCGTTCTCTTCTCCGTCAGCGACAGAGACAAGCCCGAGCTCGTTGAGATCGCCAGAAGCTTCTATGAAGACGGTTTCAAACTGATGGCGACCGGCCGGACCTGCGAGATGATCGCCGCGGCGGGAATTCCTGTAGAGAAGGTGAAGAAGCTGCATCAGGGCAGGCCCAATATCCTCGACCTGATCACGAACGGCAATATCGATATCATCGTCAATACGCCCGTCGGAAAGGCCGGCGCCCATGACGACAGCTACTTAAGAAAGGCTGCGATCAAGGCAAAGATCCCTTACATGACCACGATGGCTGCGGCCAGAGCTACGGCGGAGGGTATCCGCGATGCGAAGGAGCAGGGTCTCGGTGAAGTGATCTCGCTGCAGGATCTGCATGCAAGCATTAAGGACAAATAAGAAGCAATGAAAAAGCGGGCGCCTGACGGCTCCCGCTTTTTTCACCTCATCCGGCGCTGCCGCGCCGTCTTCGACAGGTTACGCTTCCTGATCAATATCGAAGATCCGGATATCCACGCCGTCGGGTCTTCCCCATCCCTCGGCTCTGAAATGCGCGCCGTGCAGATAATCGGCCAGCGCTTCCGAATCCGTCATGAAGGTCGGCGTCGCTTCAAAAGGTCTGGGCATGCTGTTCCGCTCGAACCATCCGTTGTTCTCCACGAACAGATGGCAGGGCTTTCCTTCGCAATCCGTTCCTTCAAAGATATACTTTGCGCACATATGTCTTGCACCGGCAGGATTCGTCACCTGAATATCCGCTGCGCCGGGCCGTACCTTCCCGCAGAACAGGTCGGATTTCACTTCTCCGGAGAACGGGATCACAAGGACCTTTCCGTTCTTCGTGAGCATTTCCGTGCGGTCTTCCTTGTTGATGGAAATGTTGAATTCCATGATCATCTTGTCAGCCATTTTCTTCTTACTCCTTGCTTACATTTGTTTCAGCGTAACGATAAACATCTCATAGAAATCATCCTGTCCGAACAGCTTCGGCGCATTCTCCCCGCCGCCGTTCGTGCTGCGGCGATAGGCGGCATAGGCCTCCTCTCCCGCTTCGATCAGCTCCATGGGATACAGATCATATCCCTGTGCCTGACACTCCCGGCAGAATGCGTCCACAGGATCCTCCATGTCATAGGTGGCAAGCAGCCGTGCCCGCAGATCCGGGTCTTTGCCTGCCAGCCCTCTCATCTCTTCCAGAATTTCATAGGGTGTCATAAACTCACCGTCCCAGCCTTATTTCAGCGTACCGAGAAGACCGCGGATGAACTTCTTGCCGAGTTCTCTGCCGATGGTATTGGCAGCGGAATTCGCAGCCTTTCCGAGCGCGGAATTCTTTCTCTGGCGGGCCTTCTTTTCTTTTTCCCGCTCTTCTTTTTCCTTCGCCTTCTGGGCTTCCTTCTCGGCCTTCAGTCTTTCCTTCTCTTCCTTCTCTTTCTGCTTCCTGGCTTCCTCTTCTTCCTTTGCCTTCGCTTCCGCCTCTGCCTGTTCGGCTGCCGCCTTCGCTTCCTCGTCGTATTTTGCTGCCAGGATCTCGTAAGCAGACTCGCGGTCGACCATCTCCTCATACTTATCCTTCAGCGGACTGATGAAGATGGTCTTCTTGATCTCCTGCTCATTCACAGCGTTCATCGAGCTTCTCGGCGGCAGGATATTGGCACGCTCCACGATGGTGGGCACGCCCTTTTCATCCAGCACAGACACCAGCGCTTCACCGGTCGCCAGCTCCTGCAGAACTGTCTCCGTATCAAAATTCGGATTCACGCGGAACGATTTCGCGGCATAACGAAGCGCTTTCTGCTCATTCGGCGTGTAAGCACGCAGCGCATGCTGCACGCGGTTGCCGATCTGGGCCAGCACGCTCTCCGGAATATCCGAAGGATTCTGGGAAATGAACCATACGCTGACGCCCTTGGAGCGGATCAGACGCACGACCTGCTCGACCTTGTCCAGCAGTGCTTTCGGCGCGTCATTGAACAGCAGATGCGCTTCATCAAAGAAGAATGCGATCTTCGGCTTGTCCAGATCGCCCGCTTCCGGAAGCATCTCATACAGTTCGGTGAGCATCCACAGCAGGAATGTGCCGTAAAGCAGCGGATGCTGGAACAATTCGGCGCATTCCAGGATGTTCATCACGCCTCTGCCGTCCTCCGCCCAGTCGAACCAGTCGGCCAGATCGAGCGCGGGTTCTCCGAAGAAGATCTCACCGCCTTCATCCTCCAGCGTCAGCAGCGATCTCTGAATGGCACCGATGGATGCCGCGGAAATATTTCCGTAGACCAGCTTGTAATCCTTCGCATTGTCTCCGACATACTGCACCATCATCCGGAGGTCCTTCAGATCCAGCAGCAGCATGCCGTTGTCATCGGCGATCCGGAAGATGATCCGCATGACGCCCGTCTGGGTATCATTCAGTCCCAGGAGTCTGGAGAGCAGCTCCGGGCCCATCTCCGAGATCGTGGTGCGGACCGGATGCCCCAGCTTTCCGTAAACATCGAAGAACCGGACGGGATAGTCTGTATAGACGAAAGGCTCCAGGCCCATATTGTCGATGCTTCTGCGGATATGCTTGTTCTCGGCACCGGGCTGCACCATACCGGACAGATCGCCCTTGATATCGGCCAGAAATACCGGAACGCCCATCTCTGAGAAGGATTCCGCAATGACTTTCAGGGTAACGGTCTTGCCAGTACCGGTCGCACCGGCGATCAGCCCGTGCCTGTTGGCCATGGAAGGCTCCAGATAGACTGCCTTCTCCCCTGTCGCAAGCCAGATCTTATTATTTTCACTCAGGAACATACACTTTCTCCTTCCGAATCATTATCCTTACACTGTAATTTACTGATGCAGCAATGCTGCGGAAGCAGCATGCGATGCAGCCTCTCCGCGGGCGGATCTCACCTGGATGATCTCCGCGGCAATGCTCACACCGATCTCCTCCGGCGTTTCGGCACCGATGGAAAGACCGATCGGCGCATGGATCTCTGCGATCTTTTCTTCCCCAACGCCTTCTTCCCTGAGCATATCCATCAGCATCCTGTTTTTGCGTCTGCTCCCGATCATGCCCAGATAAGCATGCGGCTTCTCCACCGCCTGACGCAGTACTGCATAATCGCCTCTGTGGCCGCGTGTCACAATGATGAAATAGCTGTCTTCCTCCGGGTCGATCCCGTCAAAGCAGTGGTCAAAATCGCTGCAGACGATCGTTTTCAGCGCTTTCGGGAACCGTTCCGGATTGGCATACTCTGCTCTGTCATCGATGATGATGGTTTCAAAATCGATATGCCGCAGCACCGGCTCCAGCGCCAGCGCCACGTGACCGCCGCCGAAGATATAGGCTCTGTCCTTTTCTTTGAAACGTTCTACGAAATCGCCGGGATCCGCCGCACTGATATATTCGAGTTCGATCGTGGCGTCGCCGCCGCAGCCCATGGCCAGCGCTTCCGGATTCTCCGCCTGCTTCTCATCCAGGATAAAATGATAGGTGCGATGCTTTTCCTTCGTTTGCAGCATCTCGCGGCAGATCTTCTCTGTCTCAAATTCCAGCAGACCGCCGCCGACCGTACCTGCACGGTCACCCTCTGCCGTCATGATGAGAACGGCGCCGTGTTTCCGGGGCGTAGAGCCCCCTGTTTCCGCGACACGGGCTGCAACAAAATCGATGCCTTCTTCAATATATTTCCTTGCATAATAGGATATCGGTTCAGCCATCGTCATTTTCTCCTTTATTCTATAAGATACACTGTTCTGATTATAACATTTCTCCGGAAAATGGCAATAAAAAACCGGAACCGTCAAACGGTTCCGGTCAGGATCATCTTATACAGATTATTTGCCCATCTGCTTTGCGACTTCCGCTGCGAAATCCTCTTCCTTCTTCTGCAGACCTTCGCCGGTCTCGAAGCGGACGAACTTCTTCAGGACAACGGGTGCGCCGACAGCCTTGGAAACCTCCTGCAGGTACTTGCCTACAGTCTGCTTTCCGTCCTCAGCACGGACATAGACCTGATCAAGCAGGCAGATGTCCTTCATCTCCTTGCTGATACGGCCTTCGATCATGCCCTTGATGACCTTCTCGGGCTTGCTGGATTCCTTGGGATCGTTCATGATCTGCGCCATCAGGATCTCTCTCTCATGG
>DFKM01000241.1 GCA_002373555.1 Lachnospiraceae bacterium UBA3645 | reverse complement strand
GGGATGCATATCCCGGCGATGACAGCCGGGCTGAAACTGAAAGACAGGACGAAAGCGATCCTGAGCTGCATGGTCTGGTTTTTCTAAATGTGCTCCTTCAGATTGCAAGTTGTTTCTGGTACCACGAGTTACCCGGATTTGTGTGGACGCTGTCGGATGCCATCGTGATTCTGGTTGTTCTGATATTGCTTGCAGCCTTCGTGAACTATATCATCTAACATCCGATGTGACGGAGTAAAACTAATGCTATAGAGCTTGCTAAAAGCTAAATCCGTAACCTGACAACGAGAGAGGACGAATGATGAGAAAACTGCTTCTTGCCGCCTCGGCAGCCGCCGTGCTAGGCATTGCATCTATCATATCCAGCTGCAGCGCACCGCGCCGCGAATCCCCTAAGGAAGCGGTGGAGCTGTCGGACGCATCATTGGGAGATGTCGTTGTATTCGGCGATATCAGGTGGTACGTGATCGGCAAAACAGAGAGGGGCTGCACTCTTTTGACCGAAAAGCCTGTGATTAAGATGCCGTTTAACGAAGCAGGGTCTCAAACAAACGATACATGGGACAAATCTACGGTGCGGGTCTGGCTGAATGAAAAGTTCTACAATACATTCACAGAAGAGGAAAAGGCTCTGATCGCAAAGACACACAATAGCAATCCCGCCAACAAGGAGTACGGCACTCCCGGCGGAAGCGATACGGATGATTATATCTATCTGTTAAGCGTGGATGAAGCGAGTGACCTTGACAGCAAGATATTAAAATGTGGCTACTGGTACGGTATGGATAACCAGTGGTGGTGGCTGAGGTCGCCGGGGATCAATAAAGACTATACGGCCTATGTCGGCAACAACAGTAATGGGAAAAACAGGATCGATCCTATCGGAGACATTTCCGGTAATTTCTACGGCGCCGTCCGTCCTGCCTTGAATCTTCGCTTTGCGGATCATACTGTTCCGACGGCCATGAACAGAACTCCTTCAGAAGAGACGGCTGAGTTGGCGGCGATCGCCGATTCAGAGGTCGAAGACGTGGTTGCGTTCGGCAGATATACCTGGTATGTAACAGATAAGAGCGAAGGGATCTGCACACTGCTGTGTCAGGGATGTGTTGCAAATAGGGCGTATAATGACGAAAAAACGGATATCACATGGGAAAACTGCACTCTGCGCAGATGGCTCAACGAGGATTTCTATAACAGCAGATTCTCTGCCGGAGAGAAAGCTGCGATCGTAACTGCACATAACACATTTACGGAAGCAGATTCTTCCTATGGGATGGACTGCGGAAATGATACGGATGATAAGGTTTATCTGTTCACATATTCCGAGTCAAAGACCGTCAGCGACGATATAAGAGGATGCGGCAACGACTGGTGGCTGCGATCGCCCGGAAAGAGGCAGAATGAAGCGGTCTACATTCTCGGAAGATCAGCAAATCTGATGGGGAATGAGGTTGATCACTCCATGGGGGTCCGACCTGTGATCAGGGTCAGATACGATGAGCCTCGGTGAAAAAGTGGCTGACGCCTTCAGAACGGGAATTGAACTAAAAAAGAGTTTCGACAGAATATGGAGAACCGCAGCAATATGAAACAAGAATTTACCAAGACACTGTCGCTTGTTTGTCCCTCTTGCGGAGGGAAAATGGAATTGTCGGCGGACGGAGAAAAGGCCGTATGCCCGTACTGCGGACATGAAATGCTTATCGATATGGATGACAGCGCGCAGGAGGAATATGAGCGGCGAATAGTGCTGGCCCGTGCCGAGGAGGATATCAAGGATCTGCGGGTGAAAAGACAGCGCAGGCGCCGTCTGAAGGGCATGCTCATTGCTTTTGGCGTAATCGCAGGAATGTTCCTGATCTATTTGGCTATTCCCGGTTCTCCGATACATGAGCTCGCCTTTCCTCGCACAGTTGATCCATTTACGTCTGTGAATGTCAAGTTTTCCGGCATGTCCGGTGAAGGCAGGGCAGAGGTGCAGGTTTCCGACCGCAATGCGGAATATGCGGATGAAGTTAAATTTGAGGTTACTCCGGATACCGGCCTTAGCAACGGCGATGCAGTCACTGTGAAGGCACAGGCCCCGCTTGGCTGGCGCTTTGACCCTTCCGAGAAACAGTTCACGGTAGAGGGACTCACAGCATGGGTGACGAGTACTGAACAACTGAGCGGCGACAACCTCAAGAAGATTCATGCCAATACGGAACGCCTCATCCGCGAAGATTGGGAGGAGATTGTCTCCTCATCGCTTGCTCAGGATATGACCTATGCCCCTTATCGGATGTACCTGTTCGTTTCAGACGAGAATACTTCCTATGATCGCAACGTGCTATACGATACCTATGAGGTAAAAGTTACACGCGAAGACGGATCGGTCTTAACCAGCTACGAGGCCTGCCGTTATACCGATTTAAAAATACCGGCAGACGGTATTTTGACAGCAGGGTATGGAACTCTGCAGGGCTTTAACTTCGGATTTAACTATGGGTTTTCTTATGCCCAGTCCTTCTCCGGCTGGACCGATGCTGCGGAGATGGAAGCAGATCTTCGCCATGTAAGGGATGGATATCATTTGGCGGATTAATCCTGCTCAGAGCAGTGTTAACATGGATTTGCGCTCGTCGCCAGGTTGCGGTTCAAAGCATTTCCGGGGCTTTTTATGTCCGGATCCTTTAGGGGCGTGCAATGCGCTTGACATATTGCGGTTGTCATTTACAATTGAGTGTGCAGGGATTGTCTGTACAGAAAGCTGGTTGTACATGGAAAAGCAGGCAATTCATCGAATTCAGAGAACGGGGAGACAGAACATGGCAGGAACATCTGCAAAAGAACCCGTCCGGATCATTCTGCACCGCAGGATCGATTCCAACAATGCGGCGGCAGTGGAAGAAGAGATCAGAGCGAAGCTTACGGACAGACAGCAGGCACCGGTGGTGATCGACGCATCGGCGCTTGACTACATTTCCAGTGCAGGTCTGCGGATCTTGCTGAGAGTGAAGAAGACCCGGCCGGAGATGAAGATCACGGGCGTCAGCCCGGAAGTCTACGAGATCCTTGATATGACGGGCTTCACCGAGATCATGATGGTGGAGAAGGCCTACCGTGTCGTCAGCATCGAAGGCTGCGAGGAGATCGGCCGCGGTTCGAACGGAACCGTCTACCGGATCGATCAGGATAATGTGGTTAAGGTGTACAACAACAAGGATGCGCTTGAGGAGATCCGGCATGAGCGGGAAGTGGCCAAGCTGGCGCTGATCCTCGGGATCCCGACAGCGATCTCCTATGATGTCGTTAAAGTGGGCGACCATTACGGTTCCGTATTCGAACTTCTGAATGCGAGATCTTTTTCCAGGATCCTGGCTGCTGAGCCGGAGAAGATGGACTGGTGCGTGAAAGAATATGTCGAGATGCTGCGGAAGATCCACGGTACTGTGGTACCAAAGGGAAAGCTGCCGGACATGAAGGATACGGCCCTCATCTGGGCGGGTTTTGTACAGGAACAGCTCGATCCGGCGGTCGGCTCCAAACTGATCCGGCTGGTGCAGGATGTGCCGCATGATGACCATATGATCCACGGAGACTATCATACCAGGAACCTGGAACTGCAGGACGGCGAGGTGCTCCTGATCGATATGGATACGCTGGCAACAGGCCATCCCATCTTTGAGCTTGCTTCGATGTTCAATGCCTTTCAGGGATTCTATGAGATCGATCACGAAGCGATCCGGAATTTCCAGAAATTCGATTATCAGACCGGAACCACATTCTGGAAAAAGGCGCTTGCCGCCTATCTGGAGACGGAGGAAGAAGACCGGATCCGGGAAGTGGAGGATAAAGCCCGCATCCTCGGTTACACCCGGCTGATCCGGCGCGGGATGCGGCGCGGCGGTATGGACACGGAACAGGGAAGAGCGGAGATCGCGCTCTGGAAATCCGAGCTGACGGAGCTTATCGGAATGTATGATTCCCTGCTGTTCTGACGCGGAGAAAATGCGGCTTTTGAAAGAGGCTTTTATATGATAGAAGCCTCTTTTTTATTTTGTAAATGTATGCTATAATGTGCGGTACTGACTAAAAACAGTGTAATATCGGAGGTATGCACGACATGCTTGAACTGGTTAATGTATCCTTCAATGTTGATGATGAAGGCGAGGATAAAGAGATCATCCGCGGCGTCAGCCTGACGATACCGGATAAGAAACTGATCGTGATCACCGGCCCGAACGGCGGCGGCAAATCCACGCTCGCACGTCTGATCGCCGGAATCGAGAAGCCCACGGAGGGAAAGATCCTGTTTGACGGAGAGGATATCACAGATACCTCCATCACCGAAAGAGCGAAGATGGGCATCGGTTTTGCCTTCCAGCAGCCGGTGAAATTCAAGGGCATCCAGGTGCTGGATCTGATCCGCCTGGCGACCGGCAAACGTCTGGCGCCAGCTGCTGCCTGCGAATACCTTTCCGCCGTCGGTCTCTGTGCGAAAGACTATATTGACAGAGAGGTGAATTCCAGCCTTTCCGGCGGTGAACTGAAGCGCATTGAGATCGCCACGGTGCTTGCCAAGGCATCCAGGCTTTCCGTGTTTGACGAGCCGGAAGCCGGCATCGATCTCTGGAGCTTCAACAACCTGATCCAGGTGTTCGAGGATATGAGAAAGAACATCAACGACAGCTCCATTCTCATCATTTCCCATCAGGAAAGGATCCTGAATATCGCAGATGAGATCATCGTATTAAAAGACGGCGAGCTTGCCGCACAGGGTTCGAAGGATGAAGTGCTGCCCACACTGATGGGAACCGCATCCGCACTGCCGGGATGCGTTAAGAACATGCCCGGGAAAGGAGACTGCTGATCATGATCCAGCTTGACGAAATTCAGAAAAGACTACTGATGGAGGTCGCCGATCTTCACAAGGTTCCCGAGGGTGCCTATAATATCCGCTCGAACAGCCAGGCTGTCGGAAGAAATTCGACCGCGAATATCGAGATTACATCCAAGACGGATGTCAGCGGCATTGATATCCGCATCAAACCCGGTACAAAGCACGAGAGCGTGCATATCCCGGTCGTGCTTTCCCAGAGCGGTCTGAAGGAAGTTGTCTACAATGATTTCTATATCGGAGAGGACTGCGATGTCGTGATCGTGGCCGGCTGCGGCATCGACAACTGCGGCAATCAGGATTCCGAGCATGACGGCATCCACAGATTCTATGTCGGCAAAGGCGCGAAGGTCAAATATGTCGAAAAGCACTACGGCTCCGGCACCGGCAGCGGAAAGCGCATCCTGAATCCCGGCACCGAAGTCTATATGGAAGAGAACAGCACCATGGAGATGGAAATGGTGCAGATCAAGGGTGTGGATGATACCGAGCGCACCACGATCGCCGAGCTGGCGGCCGGCGCAAAGCTTGTCGTGCGCGAGCGTCTGATGACGCACGGCGACCAGCGGGCCATCAGCACCTATGACGTGCGTCTGAACGGGGAAGGCTCCAGCGCGGATGTCGTATCCAGATCCGTCGCCAGAGACAATTCCTATCAGAAATTCGACGCGAAGCTTCTCGGAAATGCGCCCTGCAACGGACATACCGAGTGCGATTCCATTATCATGGACAAGGGACGGATTCTCGCTGTACCGGGACTGGAAGCGAACGATGTGGATGCAGCGCTGGTGCATGAAGCCGCGATCGGCAAGATCGCCGGCGATCAGATCATCAAGCTGATGACGCTGGGACTCACGGAGGCGGAAGCCGAGGAGCAGATCATCAACGGCTTCCTGAAATAATCGTTTAAAACTGAAACATCTGCGGGCATGCGGGGTGCCTTCGGAAATCTTAATAAAGGACAGGTCAGAATATCCATGGACAGATCTTTTTATGAAGAGAACAGAAAGGCACTCTACGCATCCATGACGCCCGGATCGGCGCTCGTCTTGTTTTCCGGACATGCGCCCAGAAAGACGGCGGATGAGATGTATCCATTCTTCGCGGACAGAAGCTTTGTATATTTCACCGGCATCGAGCAGGAAAATACAGTCTTCCTCGCCGTCAAGGACGACCTGCAGGTCGCGGAGACGATCTATCTGCTCCCACCGGATGCGCATGCCGAACGCTGGACCGGCGCCAGGCTGAAGCCGGAACAGGCGGAGGAGATCTCCGGCATCCGCTATTTCGGCGATGTGACGAAATTCCCGGAAGCCATGCGTAGACTTGCAGTATCGGGTGATATCCATACCGTTTATCTGGATTTCGATCAGCTCACCTCCGATGAGCCGCCCCGCGATGCACTGAAGCTGGCGCACAGGATCAAAGAGGAATTTCCTTATTTTACCATCAAAAACATCCACAGCCGCATCCGCAGCCTGCGCTCCATCAAGAAGCCCTGCGAGATCGAAGCGATGAAGAAGGCGCAGCTGATCACCAGGGACGGCATCCAGGCAATGATGCGCGCTTCCAGACCCGGCATGTACGAATACCAGTACAAGGCGGAGTGGGATTATGCGCTCGCGCAGCACGGCGTGCTCGCACCGGCATTTCCGTCCATCATTTCCGCCGGACAGAACAATTTCTGCATTCACTACTACGCCTACCGCGGGCAGGCGATGGACGGCGACATGATCCTGAACGATGTCGGTGCGATCTGGGACAATGAATGCAACGACGTGTCGAGAGGCTGGCCGTGCAACGGAAAGTTCAATGACAGACAGAGAGCGCTGTATGAATGCGCCTATCAGACATCCGAGTATATGTTCAGCATCCTGAAGCCCGGCATCACCATGCGGGATGTCGACAGGATCGCGCACGAATACTGCGCAGAGCTGCTGACGGACATCGGTGTCATCGACAAGCCGGAAAATGTCCGTGAGGTCATGTGGCACGGCGGCGCCCATCACGTGGGCCTGGATGTGCACGATGTCTGTGATTATGCGGGCGTCACAAAGCCGGGCTATGTATTCTGCGTGGATATCGGCATTTATTATGAGGAATGGGGGATCGGTTTCCGTCTGGAGGACAACTGCCTGATCACAAAGGACGGCTGTGAGAATCTGTCTGCGCCGACGCCCCGATCGATCGAGGATATAGAAGCATTCATGGGCCGCCGATAACGGTCCTGGAAACCGAGGTACTTTAATGGTTGACGCGATCATTAGCTGGTTCATGGAAACAATGGCGGGCTTTCCGCCGGAGCTTATTGCATTCGTGATATCGATGGTGCCGATCGTGGAACTGAGAGGCGGCATCATCGCTTCTTCGCTCATGCATCTTCCGTTATGGAAGGGCGTCCTGTTCTGCATGCTCGGCAACATGATCCCGGTGCCCTTTATCCTCTGGTTCATTACACCGATCTTTTCATGGCTGAAAAAAACGAATGTCTTCCGGCCGCTTGTGGAGCGGCTGGAAGAAAAATCGCTCGGAAAAAGCGAGCAGATCCAGAAATACGAATTCTGGGGACTGATGCTGTTCGTCGGCATCCCGCTGCCCGGGACCGGTGCCTGGACCGGCTCGCTGATCGCGGCGCTTCTGGATATAAAGTTCAGGAAAGCGCTGCCGGCGGTCTATCTGGGGCTTGTGCTTGCGGTGACGATCATGTGTGTTGTCTCCTACTTCATCCCCTGGCTGATCGCATCGGTCTTATAAAAAAGATTGCGGAGAAACGATGGGAAACGATATATTATCCAGACGCCTGGAATGGCGGAGAAGAGAAGAACGGAAAAAGAAGCTGCTGACCGGTGTGTTCGCAGCGCTGGTTGTCGTGCTCGTACTGGTGCTGATCTGGGCGGGTACGGAGGTCGTCAAGATCCGGAAGAACAGTACGCAGAATGCGGGAAATGATCCGGCGGCGGTGTCTGCGGAGTCGGAGACGGCCGCACCGGAGGGCGAAAGCGCTGCGGCGGAGGAATCCGGCGTCGTCATGGGAACGGAGAGCGCCGAAAGCGCTGCTGCCGCGGCAGACGATTCCTGGATGCTCATCCTTGTCAATAAGGATCATCCGATCCCGGAAGGCTATACCGTTCCGGAATTTACCGAGCTCAGGAACGGAAACAGAGTCGACTCCCGCATTTATCCCGATCTGCAGAACATGTTCGATGATATGCGGAGCCAAGGCCTGAAGCCCGGCATTACATCCTCTTTCCGTACGCATGCGGATCAGCAGGCGATGATGGACAAAAAGATCAAGGAATATGAGAATTCCGGGAACAGCCATGAGGACGCGGTCAAGCTGGCAGAGGAATGGGTGGCCATTCCCGGGACCAGTGAGCATGAACTGGGACTCTCCGTGGACATTTCCAGTGCGGATAAGGAGACCCAGTCCCCGGACGGGATCTGGACATGGCTGAATGAGAACAGCTGGAAATACGGTTTTGTGCAGCGTTATCCGGAAAGCAAGACGGATATTACCGGGATCATCAACGAGCCCTGGCATTACCGTTATGTCGGCAAGGCAGCGGCGAAGGAAATGACCGAAAAAGGTCTTGTGCTGGAGGAGTATCTTGCATCGGACGAATGATGTAGTATCTTCGTAATATAATATTAAAAATTTAACAAAAAAATATTATAAACGGACTAGAAAAATGTTTAAAATTGTTGTACAATAATTCCGTTATAGCGGGCAGGAGTAAAAAGAGCTTATATAAGACGAAATGGGGGCGACACAGTGACCGAAAACAGACCGACGACCGAGAAAAAGCATGTCCATCGCGAGATTACCCAGACCAGAGACGAGATTCGTTCCACAGGCAGATACGCCCAGGAAAAGATGATGAACGGCATGATCATGGAAGGCGATATCAAGCGTGTGACCAAGTACCTTGAAAGCGCGGAGCATCAGCGCGTGGAGCGCATGTCCGCCGACCCGTTCAGAAGACAGCTGTATACTGTTATTGTTGGCATCGCCATCGCATCGAGAGCTGCGCTGGACGGTGGCCTTGGGGAAGAGGAAGCTTTTACGCTGAGCAATTCCTACATTATGGAGGCGGACGGATGCCAGACGCCTGCAGAGCTTTGGGAGCTGTATAAGAAAGCCGTCCTCGATTTCACGAACAAGGTGAACGAGAACAAATCCGATG
The DNA here is from genome assembly GCA_002373555.1 of Lachnospiraceae bacterium UBA3645. Lineage (GTDB taxonomy): Bacteria > Bacillota > Clostridia > Lachnospirales > Lachnospiraceae > UBA3305. The sequence goes on along the minus strand of DFKM01000241.1, from coordinate 383 downwards.
TCCTGATGAGCGAGAAGATCAAACTGTCGATCGACTATATCCTGCGGCATCTGCATTACGATATCTCGCTGAAGCAGATCGCGGACAATGCCGGCCTTTCGGAGACCTATTTCTCGGCACTGTTCAAGAAGGAGACCGGAGAGACGGTCAGCGAATTCATTCAGAAGAGCCGTGTGAGAGAAGCGCAGAGCATGATCCAGTTCTCCGAATACAGTCTCCTGGAGATCGGGCAGTATCTGGGATTCTGTTCACAGAGCCACTTCTCGAAGACCTTCCGCAAGTACACCGGCATGACGCCCGGACAGTTTCGGAAAAAGAATTTCAAGAGAACATGGTAATAAAAAAGACCGGCACCGCCGGTCTTTTTAGTACCATAAAAGTGT
>DFKM01000159.1:678-7648 GCA_002373555.1 Lachnospiraceae bacterium UBA3645 | reverse complement strand
CTCTGCAAAGGTGTGACCGTGTCCGCTGAGAACAAGCTGAAAAATCGGATTGTAAAAGTCAAAGTAACCGATACCGCCGAGGAATCGGAAGCGGCCGTACCGGAAGATGCCGCCGGAAAAGAAGAGACGGCAGCCGCCGATACGACAACTGCGACGAAAAATCCGGAAGGGTTCGTGACATACTCCTATGTCAAAGCGGAGATCACGGATGATATCGAGAATTCCAAGACGTACAAGAGCGTACAGTCGCACTGCACATGGACCGGCACCGTGCTGAACAAGAGCAACGGCCGGATCCAGGGGCCGAGCGGGGTGGAGACATTTTATGATGATAAAAAGTATTATCCTGAGCCAGATCCTTTCCTTGTAAGTAGGTTAAAAAAAGGAGGATATATTGCACAGACGGATCAGGCATGGATAAGATCAGATGGAGTACGAATGATAGGCAATTATGTAATGGTTGCAGCAGATTTTTACTATACAAAGATCAGGCCATTAGGTACTATCTATGAAACATCTTTAGGACTTGGGATAGTTTGTGATATAGGAGGATTCGTGAAAAAGGATCCAACTGCAACAGATATATATACAACATGGCAATACCATTGAGACTAACAAATGTTGATTCGATAGCCGAAGAGGACAGGCACGGTGGTGCCTGTCCTCTTCGGCTTTCTCAGTCTTCATCGATCCGTTTCGGACCGGAGTAAGTATGGTTCACATGGAGCTTCAACGGCTCATTGTAATATTCGTAAAGCTCGGATACCGTCACGAGTTTATATCCCTGCTCGACCAGCTGCGGGATGACTCGCTTGGCTGCCGCGATCGTTTCCGCATGAATATCATGCATCAGGATGATATCGCCGCCGCGGACATTGCTCAGAATGTTGTCGACCGTCTTGTCCGCATCCCTTGTCTTCCAGTCCAGCGTATCCAGCGACCAGAGGATGATCGGGAGCTGCAGCTCCTCCTTGATCTCCGGATTGTCGGCGCCGTACGGCGGCCGGATCACGGTGACCTTCGCGCCGGGCACAGCGGCTTCCACAGCCTCTGTGCATTTTGCGATCTCTGTATCCCGTGTTTCCTTCGAGGATTTTCGCAGATGCGCATGGCTCCAGGTATGATTGCCGAGCTCGCATCCCAGATCCCATTCTCTCTGCAGGATCGCTTCATTTCCCTCTACGCGTTGGCCGACGATGAAGAAGGTCGCATGCGCATTGTACTGTTCCAGCACATCCAGCAGTTCGTTCGTGGTCTTGTCGGAAGGACCGTCGTCAAATGTCAGTGCGATGGCCGGCGGCTTGTCTTCGGGTGCGGCCGCGCCTGCCGCTTCCGCTGTCTGGCTTTCGGATTCCGAAGCAGTGCCGGTCTCGCTTTCCGCAGTCTCATCCGCAGTGCCGGCTGTTTCTTCGCCGGTGCCCGTCACGCTTTCTTCCGCCTCCATGCTGCCCGCTTCGGCGCTCATCCCCTGCGATTCGTTCTGCGCGTTCTGGCCGCTGTTCCTGCCGGCACCCGTCCGGATCGCAGGAACGATGACGACGAACAGCACCACCACGGCAAGCAATGCGGCGCAGGCTGCAAGAATCTTCCAGGTGCTGATGCCGCCCCGGGATCTTTTCCGGTGTTTCCTGTTCCGGTTCCTTACGATCTCGTCGTGGCGCCTGACGGCGGAGACGGACCGCATGACGACATCGGGATCGGGCTCCCTGGCAGGAGGAATGTGCGGCTTCTTCGGCAGCGGAACGGGGATCGGACCGGCTCCCGTTTTTCTTGCAGAAGTTTTTTCGGGCTCGTCGGCATCCGCTGTCTCTACATCCTCCGCAGTCTCTTCCTCCTCCGTATCCGTGTCTGCTGCGGCTTCTTCCGGCATCTCCGGCTCTGTCACACCCGCAGTATCCGCACTGCCGTCCTCCGAGATCACTTCGCGGACATTTTCCGCAAGCTCTTCGGCGATTTCGGTTTCTTCAGCGGTCTCCGCATCAATGTCTGCTGCCGCTTCACGCGGTTTTGCGGTCCCGCGCATTTCCGCTGATGGATGCGGCACTGCGGCTTCCGGCTCTGCCGGCCGGCGGTGTGCTATACTGCCCGCGGAACGCAGCAGGGAATCGATCGTGTCCCGTCCGGACAGGTGTTCCCCTTCGCTTCGGGAAGCGGACTTCCGGTCCGGCACGGATGCACCGCGCCGTTCGGCCGCCCGCCGTCTGTATTTTTCAGCGATCTCTTCGGATCTTGTCTTTGAATCTTTTGCCATTCCGTTGTTCTCCGATAATCAATACATAACAAAACTGAAATGAGAAATTCATTTCATAAAAGTATGATAACAGAATGTCTCCGTCAAGGCAAGGAAAGGCAGGCGAGAAAATCTTATAAAATCCTTATTTCTGTCGCGCGCGGTGTTTTGGGGTTTGCGTGCAGGATGGGAAATGTTATAATTATATAAATCTATGCTGCGGCGTCCGTGCACGGGAGCGCAGCGGGAAAGGACGGATGCCTGTGATGAAGGAACGGACATATTTTTCTTCGTTCTGTCTGGACAGAGAGAAGGATATCATTGTCGACCTCTACTGCGAAGACGAGGATCTGTTTTACGTGCTCCGTACGCCCAATCACGGTACCGGCAACCTGATCACGAACCTGGCAGGCCTGTGTGATCTGCCGGTCTCCTTCGATGAGAACGGCCTGAAGATCATCGAGGGAAAGCTTCCCTGCTATATCGACGGCTACAACCGGCAGCTGTGGATCTTCCGGCTGGGGAATACGAAGGTCGCGAATATTTTTCCGGACGGAACGGTCGAGATGAAGGCTTCCGTGCCAGCGATCTCCAAGACCCTGATGAGCCAGACGAAGGATTATCATCTGGATATCAAAAAGACGATCGTCAAGACCTACATTGAGCGCAGCAGCAAGTTCCGTACGGACCTGCACACCCATATGAACGCGAACCTGCCGCCGGATATCCTGATCGCGCTGGGCATCGCCCATCAGATCCGGTATCCGCTGTATTATATAAAGAAGCTTTCGCTGCGGTGCACGGAGGCGCAGCGGGAGGGGCTGGCGGAAAGACGGGCGGTCACGGCGGAGCAGTATCAGGATTCACCGCTCGCGGGGAAATATCTCGACCGGAAGATCGATGACAATACGTTCATCAATTTTGCCGACCTGATCCTGAACGATCCGGAAGATGCGGCATACAACATCCCTCGGATCCGTGCGTCGCTCGCGATCATGAAGGACGGCCAGGCGGTCTTCACAAATCTGGAAAAAGTTTATCTTTACCGGTATGTGTTCACAAAAGGTACATCAATTAGTGATAAAATTAACATACAGGAGGAAATGATCGACCGGATCCCGGATGACGACATTCGGAAAAGTGTCCGGCAGATGCTTGCGGACCGGAAAAATCCGGCGTATGCCGCCAATACGCTCCTCCAGGACAAGCTGCTCTGGATCGCACGGAACAGCCGGAGCCAGGGCGTGGACTATCTGGAGATCTCGGATACAACGCTGGTCAAGGATCCGCAGGCGGCCGACATGCTGGCGCAGGTCCATCAGGTCATGCCGGCTGTCATCGCGGAGACCGGGGTGACGATCCGGTTCCTTGCTGCGATCCGGCGCATCGCGCTTACGATCGTCAAGGATAATGTTTCCGCGGAGGACTATTTCCGGGAGAACCTGCAGGTGCTCTCCGCCGTTGCGGAGGATCCTTATGTTGCAGGTGCGGATATTATCGGAGAAGAGATCAACGATATCCGGGAGCTGGCGCCGGTCCTTGCGGAGATCGTCCGGATCGCCGGAAAGGATCCCGGCTTCACGGTGCGGATCCATGCCGGAGAGAATGACAGCTTAAGGGATAATGTCGCGAACAGCATCGCCTGTGTCCGGAAAGCCCTTGCGAAAGGCCAGCCGATGCCCCGGATCCGGATCGGACACGGCCTGTATACGGCGGATCTGAACTCCAGAGCGGGAAAGCAGCTGATCCGGGACCTCCTGGAATCCGGCGCAGTGCTGGAATTCCAGATCACCTCCAATGTCCGGCTCAACAATCTGACATCTGTTGAGAGGCACCCGCTGAAGCAGTACCTGGCCGGCGGTGTCCGCTGCGTGCAGGGGACGGACGGCGGCGGCATCTACGGAACGGGTTCGATCGATGAACAGCTTTCGCTGGAGAAACTCCTGGATCTGGATCCCGGGGAAATGTACCGGATGCGGCAGTGCGAGGCGGAGGTCTGCCGGCAGTCGATGGCGGATTTTGAAAAGAAGCGCGCAGCATTTGCGAAGAGAGCTGTACAGGATGTCGCTGCATACTACAGGGAGACGATTCGCGCCGGAAAGATCCGCGACGATCTGCCCTCGCCGAACGCGGACAGAAAGCCGGCAGGCAGCCTGCTGGCGGAGCGTATAGAACCCCTGCCGTATGACCGGATGCCGGTCGTGCTCGTGGGCGGCAGTTTCTCAGGAGACCGGCGGACATACGAACTGAAGGAGTACGGGAAGCGGCTCATTGACGGCATTCTGCAGACAGCGAATCCGGAGAAGATTTTCTTCATGATCGGACACAAGCTGACAGGCTATGAGCGGTATCTGGTGGAGAGGAACCACGCGGCTTACGGCGGCCGGTTCCGGATCTATGCAATGGTGCCCTCCATGATCGATGACCGGGAGGCGGCAAAACTCAGGAAGAGCGGCGTGAAGATCCGGATCTCCATCGAATCCTCTCCGATGGGACTGTACAAGAGCATTGCCTATGAGGTGTTCAAGCACAGATCCTCTGTGCTCCTGGCACTCTGCGGGAACAGCTCCGGCGCGAACATGATCCAGGAAGCGAAGAATGCGAAGAACAAATGCCGGATCTACGTCAGCAGCCATTCCAGGATCCTGCGGGCCAAAGCCGTGTCGCTGCGCGGATATGTCACTGTATTTTCCGATGAAAACGAAGTGCTTGAAAAAATAACTGCAGATATCAACTGAGGAAAGGAGAACCCCTATGACATCTGTTCTGATCGTGGCACTGGTCTTTGCCTTCTGGCTGTTTCAGGAGATCAGAAGCGGAAAGATCGACGTCAAAAAATTCACCTCCGCTTTCGGAAAAGGCGGAAAAGGCCGGCGGAATTCCGGGGACACCGTGGATATGGACAGCCCGAACCGGCCTTCGGGAAGGGCTAAAAAGATCCTGCCGAAGGTCCTGACAGCAGCGGTGATCGTGCTGGCGATCGCCTTCGTCGGGCTGGACGGCTTCTACCGGGTGTCCGAGCAGGAAAATGCTGTTCTCACCATGTTCGGAAAAGTCATCCGGACCGATACGGCCGGGCTGTATTTCAAGATCCCGTTCATCCAGCAGGTGAATCTTGTTGATATGACCACCCATGGCACCGGGATCGGCTACTCGATCGATGACGGACAGAATATCGACAATACCGATGACAGCATCATGATCACATCGGACTTTAACCTTCTGGACATCGATTTCTATCTGGAATACAAGGTGAACGATCCGATCGCGTATATCTATAATTCCAATGCGCCGGAGGAAGTCCTGCGGAACCTGACCATCGCATCGATCCGATCCGTCGTATCGGACTATACGATCGATGAGGCGATGACGACCGGAAAAGGCGCGATCCAGTCGGAGGTGAAGGAACGGCTGCAGACGCAGCTGACCGACAAGAATATCGGACTGACGGTCTTGAACATTTCCATCCAGGATGCCGGCCCGCCCACAACGGAGGTCGTATCCGCCTTCAAGGCGGTCGAGAACGCCAAGCAGGGAAAGGATACCGCACTCAACAACGCGAAGCAGTATCAGAACGAGCAGATCCCCGCAGCCAAGGCGGAGGCCGACCGGATCAAACAGAATGCGGAGGCAAAGAAGGCCGCGAGGATCGCGGAAGCCGAAGGCCAGGTCGCCAGGTTCGACCAGATGTATGAACAGTACAGGCTGAATCCGCTCATTACAAAGCAGAGGATCTTCTATGAGACCATGGAAGATGTGCTGCCCGGGCTGAAGGTGATCATCACAGACGGGCAGACCGAAACGCTGATGCCGCTGGAGAGCTTCGCGGAAACAGGAGGGACGGCGGCACCGGAGGACAGTGAGGAAAACAAAGGAGAGGAGGCGGCGGCACAATGAAGAACATCGGCGGAAAGATCATTGCTTTTCTGGCTGCCATGATCGTGGCTGTCTGCCTGGTCAATGCGGTCTTTACTGTCCATATGAAGGAATTTGTGGCGGTACGTCAGTTCGGCAGAATCGTCAAGGTCATCTCCGAACCGGGACTGAATTTCAAGATCCCCTTTATCCAGACCACACAGCGTGTGTCCGCGGCGACCAGAGTCTACGATATCCCTTCATCGGACGTTATCACAAGAGACAAGAAGACGATGATCGCAGATGATTACGTACTCTGGAAGGTCGTGGATCCGGTCAAGTATATCCAGACGCTGAATGCACTGGATGCGAGAGCACAGGAGCGCATCGACGCCTCGGCCTACAATGCCACCAAGAATGTCATTTCCTCCATGACGCAGGACGAAGTGATCGCAGCCAGAGGAGAGAAACTCGGGATCATGATCACGGAGGAGTCGAACGATACGATGGGCGGTTACGGCATCGAGATCCTGCAGACGCAGATCAAGGCGCTGGACCTGCCGGAGGACAACAAGGATGCCGTTTATCAGAGAATGATCTCCGAACGGCAGAATATCGCAGCATCCTATAAGGCGGAAGGTGATTCGGAAGCGCAGCTGATCCGGAACCAGACCGACAAGGAGGTCGCGGTAACGAAAGCGGAAGCCAAAAAGGAAGCTGCGGTCATCGAGGCGGAAGGCGAGGCGGAATACATGCGGATCCTGCAGGAAGCCTATAATAATGAAGACAAGGCGGACTTCTACAATTATATCCGCAGCCTGGACGCGCTGAAGGCGTCCCTCACGGGAAACAACAAGACCATCATCCTGGACAAGGATTCCGAAC
>DFKM01000159.1:0-522 GCA_002373555.1 Lachnospiraceae bacterium UBA3645 | reverse complement strand
CGGGGTGAACAGTTCCCGGCAGGATGATCCTTCCGGAGCTGTGAACCTGCAGACCGTGATTCGCCTGCCAGGTCATTGCAACATCACCGTAATTTGATTATAATAGTACAGAAATCCGTTTTGAAAGGGGGAAGCTTATGCCTGCAATTTACTGGCTGTTTATCATGATCGGCCTTCTGGTCGTGGAGATCCTGACCATGGGCCTGACGACGATCTGGTTCGCAGGAGGCGCGCTCGCCGCGTTCCCTGTCGCTCTTCTGGGACTGGGACTTCCCGTGCAGGTGGCTGTTTTCGTCGCCGTATCGCTGGTGCTCCTGATCTTTACCAGACCGGCCGCGCAGAAATATCTGAACGCCCGGACAGAGAAGACCAATGCAGAGAGCGTGATCGGGAAATATGCCATGGTCACCCAGGCCATCGACAACAGAAAAGCCGAAGGCCAGGTACGGATCGAAGGAATGGACTGGTCGGCCAGATCCGCGGACGGAAATCCCATTCCCGAAGGCGCAAATGTGAAAGTGG
>DFKM01000185.1 GCA_002373555.1 Lachnospiraceae bacterium UBA3645 | reverse complement strand
TGGCCGGCTGCTGCGCGCAGATGGTCGGGTTTGCCGTGATGTCCTTTAAGGAAAACAAGTGGGGCGGCCTGATCAGCCAGGGCATCGGAACTTCCATGCTGCAGATGCCCAACATTATCCGCAATCCCCGGATCTGGATCGCGCCGATCGTGACTTCCGCGATCACCGGCCCGATCGCCACGTGCGTGTTCGGCATGCAGATGAACGGTGCACCGATTAACTCCGGCATGGGCACCTGCGGCCTGTGCGGTCAGATCGGTGTCTGGACCGGCTGGCTTTCTCCGAGCGAGGAAGCGATCGCCCGCGGTGCTGCCGCGATCGCGCCCACTGCCTTTGACTGGCTGGGGCTTTTCCTGATCTGCTTCATTCTCCCTGCAGTCATCACACCGCTCGTCAACATGGCCTGCGTAAAAGCCGGCTGGGTTAAAGAAGGGGACATGAAACTCGGATAAACCCGCCCTTCCGGAGCCTCCCTGTCGACCACAGGTGATGCAGATCCATCCAGATCTTTTTCCCATATGAAACAACACTGACTTTCAGACGGCCGCCTTCATCATCATAGCCGTTCAGCAGGAACCAGTGCCACATATAGTCATCCAGCTTTTTATCCCGATGCAGCAGCATCAGATAAGGAACCGGAAGACCGCGGCCGATCTGCTCTTTGATGATGTCCGCGGCCGTTTCATATGCTTCTTTTCCGCTGATTCCTTCCAGTGCAACGGGAGATGACCCGAGATCCGCAAGATAATCCTGAAACCCATCCACGTAGATATCCGTTTTGTAAATGCCTGTCGCGCGGGGCGTCAGATATTTCTTCATCTGCATGCCGAACGAGAGGTACTCTTCTCTTGTGACATGCTGTGCATCGAAAGGATACAGTTCTGTGAGGCCGCGATATTTTGCAAGATAGATGCAAAGATCGCAGGCTGTTACGGCAGCACACCCGCCGATCTTCATCCAGGTATCCGTGAACCATTCCTGGTCCCCGCCATAGCTGTCCTCTATATAGAAATGTTCCAGTTCTTTTCTCATCTGCTTTCCCCTCAGGATCCGCTTCAGGATCTCTTATGCCTACAACATCATAGCACAGATTTTGGAAAAAGAAATCACAAAACAGGACTTGCCTGCAGATCCATTCCGGAGTATACTCCATTATGCAGGCAGAACTGTCCCGGAGAGAATCCGGATACCCGGATCACCGAAGGGGTCATACTCTCAGGTAAAAGGACTGGACAGGGACTGCGCTCTGGAGAGCCAAGGGGCACCGACGAAGCAATCGGCAGCAATGCCGGGAATCTTTCAGGTCACAGGACAGAGTATCTTCTTTTGGGAGGTACTTATTTTTATGCATTTTTTTGTTCTTCTCATGGAACTTGCGGGGACCGCAGCCTTTGCCGTCTCCGGCGCCATGCTGGGGATCCGGAAGCGCATGGATATCTTCGGGATCTGCATCATGGGTCTCGTCACGGCCTGCGGCGGCGGCATGCTGCGCGATCTCTTCCTGGGGATCCTTCCGCCGGCCATGTTCCGCGAACCGGTATACGCGGCGACTGCAGTATGTGCCTCACTTCTTCTCTTTTTGGCCGCCAAAAAAGGAATCATCGGAGAACGTGAAGCGCTGTTTGAGAGGCTCACACTGGTCGCTGATTCCATCGGTCTCGGTATTTTTACCGCTTCCGGCGCCGCCATTACCATCCATTCCGGATACGGCTCCAATTTCTTTTTCTGCGTTTTCCTGGGTACCGTCACAGGCGTGGGCGGCGGCGTGATCCGGGATACGCTGGCCGGGACTCCGCCGTATATCTTTGTAAAGCACATTTACGCCTGCGCCTCCATCGCCGGCGCTATGCTGTGTACCTTCTGCTGGAGCAGACTCGGGCAGAACCGATCCATGATCGTCTGCTTTCTGGCCGTCTTCGCGACCCGGCTGCTGGCGGCGAAATACCGCCTGAGCCTGCCAAAGGCCGTACCTTCCGGCCCTGTCTGAAAACATAAAACGCAACTGAAAAAGGGGACGGCTGCACCGTCCCCTTTTCGCATCGATATCCCTCTCCCGATCGTGCCGCGGCTGATCTCCTTCCGCTTATTTTCACTTGATCTGCCGAATATCCTCTACAGACTGCTCAGCGTACAGATCTCATCAATATATGCGCCTATGACAGCAATGGTATCCTTTAAGGCTGCATCCGTTCTGATATCGATCCCGCCGAGTGCCGCCAGTTCTGCCGGTGCAAGCGTACTGCCGGCCGTCAGTACCTTCTTCCAGTCTTCCACTGCGGGCGCACCTTCCCGTTCGATCCTGGCTGCCATCTGCGTCGCGATCGTGAGCCCCGCGCTGTAGCTGTAGGAGTACAGGCCCATGTAATAATGCGGCTGCCGCATCCAGGTAAGCTCCGCGCCATCCGTAAGTTCCACGGCATCTCCCCAGAATTCCGTCAGCACCTCACGGAAGAGCCGGTTCAGCGTTTCGGCCTGCACGCTGCCGCCGGCATCCACAAGCCGGTACACTTCGCGCTGATAAGCGGCTTCCAGCAGGTGAGTAACAAAGTTATGATAATAGGTATTGCCGACCATGTTCCCCAGGACCCAGCGGCGGAAACGGGGATCCTCCTCCGTCTTCAGCAGGTAATGCGCCATGAACAGTTCATTCATGGTCGACGGCGCTTCCACGAAATACCCGGAGACCGCAGTGTCAAAGATGCACTGCGCCTCATTGCAGAGCCGGAAATGTCCGGCATGCCCCAGCTCATGTGCCAGGGTGAAAACATCGGACATTTTATCATTCCAGGAAAGCAGGATAAAAGAATTCTTTCCATACGGACTCGAACAGAATCCTCCGGTGCTCTTGCCCTGGTTGCGGGCAAAATCCACCCAGCGGTTATCTCTGGCATCCCGGATCATCTGCACATAATCTCCGCCCATAAGAGCCAGTCCCTTTTCAATCATATCCCAGGCCTGCTCTCTTGTAACAGACGGACTGTAATGGGGATCTACCGGGAGCTTCAGATCTGCATAGGTCATCCGGTCCAGATGATGCAGCTTCTTCAAAAGCGCGGCATACCTGCGCATATGCGGCGCCAGCTCCTTCATGATCAGGTCGATCTGGCGGTCATACATCTCCCGCGTGACTCTGTCCATGATCAGATCCGGCTCCCACATATCGTGATACCCGCGCAGATCCGCCATCGTCTTCACATGCTGCACGTAGGCATTGTAAGCAGCCGCAGTCCCATTCTCATATTGTCTGAGTTTTGCGTAAAATGCTTCCGCCGCGGTCCGGCGTACTGCTGTGTCCGGCTCATACTCATAGCTGTCTTCATAGAGGGAGTAGCCCAGCGGATATGTTTTCCCGTTTGCGGTAAACGGATCGAACTGCATATCGGCCAGCTTCAGCGTATTATAAATATCATACGGCGCATCGATGGTCCGGGAGACCGCAGCAAGAACGCGTTCCGCCTCTGTATGCAGCCTGTATGGTTTCTGTCGTAGCACCTCCTCCAGATAGCCTTTGAACTGCTCCGATCTTTCACCGGCTTCTGTCAGCACCGATTCATCGGCCTCTGCCAGTTCACTGTCAATAAAGGACAGGCTGCTCCTGACATCCGCGATGATGCGGTTGACACGCGAAGCCCGGTCCTGATTGGCCGCATCATAATAATCGACTTCGACCGCAAGATTGACATAATCACTGATCACCGTCATCCACTCGGATATCTGCCTGTACTGTTCCAGACAGGACAGGATGTTGTTCGCGTCTGTCAGACGGCAGCGGTATTCCGCCGCCGTTTTCTCAGCCAGCGCCTGCATCTTCTCCAGATCCGCCTGCATCTCCGCATCAGACGCGTACAGCAGGGAAAGATCCCATGTCTGCGATAGTTCCACTTCATTTCTTCTGCATAATGATTCTGTCATAAACTCTACTCACTCCGGATAAATACAGATCTTCGTATGTTTTGTGGTGTTCTTTACCACCTTTTTCATTTTCTTCTCTGAAATCGCCACGCACCCGCCGGTATACGGCCGGCCGGGCTTCGTGCAATGCATGAAGATGGCGGAGCCTTTTTTATACACGCAGTCTTTATTGAAATCCATTGCCAGTGCGTAGTTGTAGAACGGCTTGTAAGTGATCAGATGCTCGCCCGCGATCGATTTTCTGCCGATCTTCCTTATATCGATGAACCGGTTGTAGGTCGCCTTCTCTGCCGACCAGTAATGGTATTTGTTCAGCTTTTTATACTTGATGCCGGCTGTACCGGGGGATTTTTTGATGCCGAACGCCATGGTGATGTTAAAAGTCCCGGTCGGCGTCTTTACGTCACCCTGACGCACCTTGTTGATCCCGTTCCGGCCGACATAGCCGTTCGCGGAGAGGATCTTCTTCCATTTGTAAGTCACATTTTCCGCTGTACCGTCACTCACCACAGTATCATTCTCCGCGGCAGCGGCAGTCTCCTCTGTCTTTTCAGCTGCGGGTACTTCCACCTTCTTATACATCTGCACCTTCGCTTTTGTACCGCCGAGATAACGGACATAGATCAGCCGGTCGGTATCGGTCTTCAGCTCCTCATTTCCGATTATTTTCCAGCGTTTGCCGTTATACTTCTTCAGTGCGTAGTTTCTTGCCTGCGCTGCAAGCGGTGCGGCGATGATCAGCAGAACCAGCAGAAATGCGGCTGCGCAGCGTATCATTTTTTTCATCCTGATTCTCCTCCCCGATCCATTCTGTGTTATTTCATTTTAAATGCTGACAGCAGAGACGGTGCGCTTTCCCATTTTTCCTTCCGCTCCTCATACTGCGACCCGATCCACTCGATCGCGGAAAGCCGTCCATCTTCCGTGAACGGAAAAGCTTCCATGGTCTTCTCTTCCTCCGGCGTTGCGTCAAAGGCGAACGGCTCTGACCACACCCAGGCGAGGAGCTGATCTTCTTCTCCTTCACCGCCTTTTTTCCTGATCATCCGGTACCGCATACCTTTGTGGTCGCCGGACTGTACACCCCCCGCTTTTAAGAAGCCGAACGGCAGAAATCCCGATTTATCGATCATAATCATTCCTCCTGTGTCGGAAGCAGACAATTTCAGAAAAACCGCCGGTCACCCGGCGGCTCCATTAAACGTAGAATATCAGATCTTCTCCAGCGCCTGTTCGATATCGGCGATCAGATCCGCCTTATCTTCCAGGCCGCAGGACATGCGCACCAGGCCTGCCGGTACGCCGGCCGCCTCGAGCTGCTCTTCCGTCAGCTGTCTGTGCGTTGTGGTCGCGGGATTCAGGCAGCAGGTACGGGCATCCGCCACATGGGTCTCGATCGCTGCCAGACGCAGGCTGTTCATGAACTTGCCGGCTGCCTCACGGCCGCCCTTCAGCTCAAAGCAGACCACGCCGCAGCCGCCGTCAGGCATGTATTTCTGCGCGATCTCATAGTACTTGTCTCCGGGCAGTCCGGAATAGGTAACGGAGGTCACCTTCGGATGTGCCTGCAGATATTCTGCCACAGCCTGGGCATTTTCCACGTGTCTGGGCATTCTTACATGCAGGGATTCCAGTCCCATATTCAGAAGGAATGCGTTCTGCGGAGACTGGATGCTGCCGAAATCACGCATCAGCTGCGCGGTGCACTTCGTGATGAAAGCGCCTTCCAGTCCGAACTTCTCGGCATAGGTGATGCCGTGGTAGGATTCATCCGGCGTGGTCAGGCCGGGGAATTTGTCGGCATGCGCCATCCAGTCAAATTTACCGGAATCGACGATCGCACCGCCGACGGCAGCACCGTGTCCGTCCATATATTTTGTCGTGGAATGGGTGACGATATCCGCGCCCCACTCGATCGGACGGCAGTGGACCGGCGTCGGGAACGTATTGTCAACAATGAGCGGTACGCCGTGCTTGTGCGCGGCCTTCGCGAATTTCTCAATATCCAGAACAGCGAGTGCCGGGTTCGCGATCGTCTCGCCGAAGACAGCCCTGGTATTCTCCCGGAATGCCGCATCGAGCTCTTCTTCAGAGCAGTCAGGATTCACAAATGTAGCCGTGATGCCCATCTTCGCCATGGTCACGGAGATCAGGTTGAATGTGCCGCCGTAGATCGCGGAGCTGGCGACGATATGGCTGCCGCACTCACAGATATTGAACAGTGCGAAGAAGTTCGCTGCCTGTCCGGAGGATGTCAGCATGCCGGCCGTGCCGCCTTCCATTTCTGCGATCTTCGCCGCGACATAGTCATTCGTGGGATTCTGCAGTCTGGTGTAGAAATAGCCGGGGGCTTCCAGATCGAAGAGCTTGCCCATCTCCTCACCGGTATCATATTTGAAGGTGGTGGAC
>DFKM01000181.1 GCA_002373555.1 Lachnospiraceae bacterium UBA3645 | reverse complement strand
GGCGGCAGAGGCTACTATCAGGAATGGGGCAAGGACCCTGTCGAAATGACACCGGGTACGGTGGTCAATATTCCGCCGGAAGTGAAGCACTGGCACGGTGCGGCTCCGGATTCCTGGTTCTCCCATCTGGCGGTCGAGGTTGAGGGAGAAGAAGCAAGCAATGAATGGCTGGAAGCTGTGAATGCAGAAGAATACGAAAAACTGAAATAAAGCAGGCGGGCGGTCTGTCTCCGTAAGGGGCGGCCGCCGGACAGAAGCCAAAAGGAGCAGCCGTTTTCAGGCTGCTTCTTTTGGACTTGAAAATCGAACATACGTTTGGTATAATTGCCGTACAGGGAGGGAGCATGCAGCTCCGGATGAGGAATTTCTGAACTTTGGAGGACGGATATGGAGAAGCGCTATATCTGTATTGACCTGAAGTCCTATTATGCCTCTGTGGAGTGTGTGCACCGCGGACTGGATCCTCTGCGCGCGAATCTGCTGGTGGCGGATCCGTCGCGTTCGGACCAGACGATCTGCCTGGCAGTCTCTCCCGCGCTGAAGGCAATCGGCGTTCCCGGAAGGCCCAGGCTGTTCGAAGCGAAGCAGAAGATCCGGGCGTATGAGGCTTCCCATCATACCAGGGTCGAGTATATCATTGCCGTGCCGCGGATGGCGGAGTATGAACGGATCTCCGCGCTGATCTACGGGATTTATCTGCGGTATGTTTCCAGACAGGATGTTCATGTGTATTCGATCGACGAGTGTTTTATCGACTGCACCGGCTATCTGCATATGTACCGCGCGGAAGCTGCCCGGACCGGGAAGGATCCGGCGCACGTCCTGGCCATGACCATGATCCGGGATGTGCTGGCGGAGACCGGCATTACGGCGACCGTCGGGATCGGGACCAATCTGTATCTTGCGAAGATCGCGATGGATATCGTGGCCAAGAAATCTCCGGCAGATAAGGACGGCGTGCGGATCGCGGAGCTGAATGAAGATTCCTACAAATTTCTGCTCTGGGATCATCAGCCGCTGACGGATTTCTGGCAGATCGGCCGGGGGAAGGCCAGGCGGCTGCGGAAAGCCTGCATGTTCACGATGGGCGACATCGCGCAGCGATCGCAGTGGGACGAGGAGTTTTTTTACCGGACGTTCGGCATTGACGGAGAGATCCTGATCGACCATGCCTGGGGGATCGAACCGGTCACCATGCAGGACATCAAGTCCTACCAGAGCACCGGCCACTCTTTAAGCAGCGGTCAGGTGCTGCCGCGTCCGTACAGATATCCGGAGGCGAGGCTCGTATTCCGGGAGATGACCGAAGGACTCTGCGCGGATCTGTTCGCGAAGAATCTGGTCACAAGAGGCTGCACATGGTGGGTCTCCTATGATTACAAGAGTCTGGAGGCCTGCCCGGAGTATGACGGTCCGCTGGCCATCGATTTTTACGGACGCCTGCACCCGAAGCATGCGGGCGGATCGGTGAAGCTGTATACGCTTACCAATGATCTGAAGACCGTTTCAGTGCCGCTGCTCAGACAGTTTGATGCGAGGACGGATCACCGGCTGCTTTTCCGCCGGCTGGGCGTATGCGCAGACGATGTCAGGACGGATACGGGAATGTATCAGATGAATCTGTTTGCGGATTATGATGCGCTGGAGCGGGATCGGAAGCTCATGGGCGCTATGCTGGAGGTGCGAAAGCGGTTCGGGCCGAATGCTGTTTTCAAAGGCATGAATATGCTGGAGGGCGCTACGGCGCTGGAGAGAAATCAGCAGATCGGCGGACACAAGGCCTGATGTGCCGTTTCTGCAGTTCGTCCAGAAAGACATCGGTAATGAGCAGGCCGTTGGAGTACAGCGTTGTAATGTTGATGCCGCGGCGGAGGATCTCGTCAACCAGCTGCCAGAAGTTCCGGCGGAACATGGGCTCGCCGCCTGTCAGAGATATATTGCGGATACCGCAGCGGCAGAAGGCATCCAGCATGGCCATCAGCTCGCTCCAGTCCGGCTCGCCCTGGGCTGCGTGCGGCGCGGACATGAAACAGTGGCGGCATCTGTAATTGCAGCGTCCGGTAATGGACCACTGCACGCTTTCCTTGAAAAATTCTGTATGCGGAAAGAACAGGTTCTGCACCGCATAAGGCAGAAGCTTAAAGCCGCGGAAAGCATATGCGGGGTTCAAAATATAGCGTCGTTTTGTAAGATCCATGATTTTATCCTGCAGGCTGCATCCGGAGACGCTTGACCAGCTGGTCAAGCGCAAGCTCGCGCCATTCGATGACTTCGATATTCAGTTCATCGGCACGCCTGCGCATGGGAGAAGCTTCATCGCTGACAGTGGATGATGTGACGATGATCGCGCGGGAGCCTTTTCCGCCGAAGCGGTCTCGCAGGATGGCGAGCTCGTTCAGCGCCTCTGTTTTGATTTCGCTTGTTTTGCAGCTGATAAAAACAGGCTGTACACCGCGGACGGCCATGACATCGATCTCATTCGTCACACCGTCCCGCTGCGAAGCGCCGCCTTCCCAGTTCACGACTGCGCTCAGGACGACATCGTCGAAACATTCCGCTGCCAGGCAGGCACGGTAGACCTGCAGCTCCAGGACGGAGCCGATATCGCGGAGCCAGAAGCGGATGGTCTCATCGGGAAATTCAAAACGGATCTCATCCCGTTCGATTTCGAGATCCAGGATCAGTCCTTCTTCGGCCAGGGCTTCAAACAGCTGCGGGTTGGCCGTTACCGTTCCGTGATCGGCCTTCGCGGTACGCGGCGCACAGACGGAAAGCACACCGGGCTCGGACGAGGAGACCCGCTGGACGTAGCTGATCTGCCGCTGCCATTCCCGGCGGAAGCGGCTGAATACACGGAACAGTTTTTCCACAGCGGGGAGATATTCCCGGAGCCTGCTGTTGTCCGCCCTTCCTTTGAGCAGCGTGCCGCCGGCCATCAGAAAGCAGCTTTCCGCGTCCAGACGCACGGAGCAGGGAAGATCTCTGGCAAAAGCCGCATTTTTGATGTCGAAGAAGGCATTCTTCTTCCGGCTGTAGGTAAAGACCGGGGTGTCGCCGGCCACGGAACCGGCAGCGAACAGCGCGGCGTCTGTTCCGCCGGCAATATCGATGGCGCAGTCGTCGTGCGTTTCCAGGACCTGCAGCAGCCGTTTCCCGATTTTCTGCGAATCCAGCAGGCTGGTCGGGAGAAACGTCAGCTTCACCGGACAGTTCCGGTGCGCAAAGTATTTTTCCAGGGATCTTTTGAGCGCCCGGTTCGCGTCGACTTCGGGCGGGCAGATGATCACCGTCTCTTCCGGACGGAAAGTTTCCGTAGCAAGCACATTTTCGATCGGTCGTTCGTCATACAGCTCTATCAGCGTTTTCATCGCAAGCTTCGCCTCCGGGGATTCGCAGGATCATGGATCCGCAGCATGGTTTATAAAAAAGTATACATCAGGATTAAAAAACTGTCTATTGTATGGAAAAAGCAAATTCGGTATGGAAACGCCCTGCTGCAATGAACGCAGGATCCCGCGGAGCACGACGGTGTGGCCTTCGAAGATCTTCCGGATGACTGGAAGTGCCCGCGCTGCAGACAGCCGAAGGAGAAATTCAATAAAGCGTAAGGATCATTTTACTGCATCCTGTAAGAACGGCGCTCTGAACAGCGCCGTTTTTTCTGCTTGCATTTCCGACAACACACACTATAATAGACAAACGGTCTGCCCGGACTTTGCTGTATGGTTCCGGCAGATCGTTTTCATGTTTTTGAAGAGGAGATGTGCCGGAAATGGTTACCTTTTTGTCGATCGCAGTCGCCCTGTTCGCAGGGCTGATGTTTACCAGAGTATTCAAGCTGATGAAGCTGAATTTCCCGGATGTCACGGCGTTCCTGATCGCCGGCCTCCTGATCGGCCCGTACGGGCTCGGTCGGCTGGGGATCCGCGGACTCGGATTCGTGACGATGGAGGATGTGCAGGCTGTGGGTGTCGTTAATACGGCTGCCCTGGGCTTTATCGCCTTTGCCATCGGAAGCGAGTTCCGGATGAGCGAGCTGAAACACAACGGACGCGCAGCAACGTTGATCGGAATTTTCCAGGCCGTGGTCGCATCCGCCCTGGTGGATGTGGTCCTGGTAGTGCTGCATTTTGTGCTGGGAGAGGAGATCCTTCCGCTGACCGTGGCGATCGTCCTCGGTGCGATCGCATCCGCGACGGCGCCGGCTGCCACGCTGATGGTGGTCCGGCAGTACAAGGCGCACGGGCCGCTGACAAAGCTTCTGCTGCCGATCGTGGCGCTGGATGACGCCGTGGGACTGGTGATCTTCTCCGTTTCGTTCGGCATTGCCCGGGCCATGCAGGGCGGAAATATCGATGTGATCTCCATTGCCGTGAATCCGGTCCTGGAGATCCTGGCATCGCTGCTGCTGGGGGCTGCGCTGGGTGTCGTGCTGTCCCTGATTGAAAAGCTCTTTTTCTCCAACTCCAACCGTCTGTCAATGACCATTTCCTTTGTGCTGATGACGATCGCACTTTCTTATCTGGAGATCCCGGTCGGACCGGCCACGGTTTCCTTCTCCTCGCTCCTGGTCTGCATGATGCTGGGCACTGTGTTCTGCAACATGAGCGAGTACTCGGAGGACATCATGGGCCGCGCAGAGCGCTGGACCGCACCTTTAAATGCAGCATTTTTCGTGCTGAGCGGCGCGGCGCTGGAACTTTCGGTCTTTAAAAATGTAAGCTACGTCCTGATCGGCGTCGTCTATATCCTGGTCCGTTCTCTGGGCAAGTATTTCGGTGCGCGGTTCAGCAGTTCAGCCGTGGGATGTGACGCGAATGTGCGGAAATATCTGGGGATCACACTGCTGCCGCAGGCGGGCGTTGCCCTTGGCATGTGCAATCAGGCACAGGCGCTGGGGGCTTTTGACGGCACGATCATCCGCAATGTCACGCTGTTCGGCGTTCTGATCTATGAGCTGGCGGGCCCGCTGATGACGCGGAACGCCCTGCAGGCAGCCGGCGAGATCGCGCCGGTTCCCGAAGACAAGAAAGACAGGAAACGGTTCCGTCCGGCTTCGTAACGGAGGAGGGCACTGCAGGCCGGCGGGGATCAGGCCGTGCGGGCCGTCCAGTTTCCTTGCCCGTCCCGCCTGTTCATGTTATAATGCCTGACGAAGTTTATACACGCCGTCAGGCTTTTTTAATACGGAGAACAGATTTATATGAATAATTATGTACTGACCTGCTGCTCTACCGCAGATCTGTCGAAAGAGCACTTTGAAAAGAGAAACATTCAGGTAGTTTATTTCCATTTTGAACTGGACGGCGTCGAGTATCTCGACGACTGCGGCGCGAGCATGCCGCCGGAAGAACTGTTCCGCAGAATGGATGCCGGCGCGGATACGAAGACATCGCAGGTGTCTGTCGCCGAGTACACGGATTTCTGGAAGAAATATCTGGAGCAGGGGCTGGATATCCTGCATGTCACGCTGTCGTCCGGTATTTCCGGCACCTACCAGTCCGCCATGATCGCGAAAGAGGATCTGGCCGAGCTGTATCCGGACAGGAAGATCCTTGTTGTGGATTCGCTCGCTGCCTCGAGCGGTTACGGCCTGCTTATGGACAAGCTGGCCGATCTGAGAGACGGCGGGATGGGGATCGAGGATCTTTATGCATGGGCAGAAGACAACAAGCGCCGGCTGCATCACTGGTTCTACACGAACGATCTTACGTATTTTATCCGCGGCGGCCGGGTCTCGAAGACGGCAGGCATGGTCGGACAGCTGCTGTCTATCTGTCCGCTGCTGAATGTGGATCATCAGGGACGTCTGACTCCGCGGGAGAAGATCCGCGGGGTGAAGAAGGTGATGCAGAGAACCGTGGATGTGATGGAGGCACATGCGCAGGGTGGCAAAGCCTACAATGGGAAATGCTACATCTGCCAGTCGCTGAGAGAGGAACAGGCGGCCGAGATCGCCGGCATGATCGAAGCGCGCTTTCCGGAGCTTGACGGAAAGGTGCAGATCTATCCGATCGGTGCGACGATCGGCAGCCACACCGGTCCGGGGACGATCGCGGTGTTCTTCTGGGGCGACCGGCGGGAGGATTGAGATCGTTTTACAGATCTGTAATTTTAACACTTGAGATATTGCGCATAATCGGGTAATCTATACTATAGTGTTAAGAGGCACTAACATAAGGATAAGAAAAGGATGGGATGGAACATGTATCAGGATGAATACAAACGCTGGCTCGCCGCTGATCT
>DFKM01000008.1 GCA_002373555.1 Lachnospiraceae bacterium UBA3645 | reverse complement strand
GATCATGATCGACGAGCTGGTCAACATTTTCAAGATCCCGAATACGATTACCAGGCAGTACAATTATGAGAAGCTGCTGACGATGTACAATGATACGCTGCAGGGGAAGGCGCAGTATCTGGGGATCATTATGGGCTGTACGCCGCAGGCGCTGGAAGATAAGCGGAGAGGGATCTACAGCTATGAAGCGCTGCGTTCGCGTCTCGCGGAAGGGAAATTCTCCCGGCCCGGCGCACGGGATCTACTGGCGCCGGTCATCCGGCTGGAACCGCTGACCGCCGAGGAGATGCTGGTGCTGTGTGAAAAGCTGGCGGATATGCACGCTGGACTGTACGGCTATGAGAGAAGGGTGGATACCGACGATCTGGTCCTTTTCATCAAAATCGAGTACAGCAGGATCGGCGCGGATCAGAATATCACGCCCCGGGAAGTCATCCGGGATTTCATCGAGCTCCTGGATCTGATGTATCAGGATCCGCAGATGACGGCCGCCGGTCTGCTGAATTCCGATGAATTCTCCTACGCAAAATCCGAGGCGGTATCCGATCAGAAGGAAGAAACGTTTGCCGAGTTTACCATTTGACCAGGTGAGATGATGAATGTTTTTGAGCGTTATGCGCCATTTATCCAGGATTATATTTACCGTTCCGGTTGGGAGAACCTGCGCGGCGTGCAGAATGCTGCCGGCGAAGCCATCTTCGGCACGGATCAGAATGTGCTGCTGACTGCCTCTACCGCATCCGGGAAAACGGAGGCAGCATTCTTTCCCATGCTCACGCTGATCGACGAGGATCCGCCGGCTTCCGTCGGGATCCTCTATATCGCGCCCCTGAAGGCCCTCATCAATGACCAGTTCGGACGGATCACGGAGCTGTGTGAAGAGCGGGATATTGCTGTGTATAAATGGCACGGGGATGTGTCGCAGTCCAGAAAGAGAAAGCTTTTAAAGAAGCCGTCCGGCATCCTGCAGATCACGCCGGAATCCCTGGAATCTCTTCTGATCAACAAGCACATGGAGATCCCGAACCTTTTCTGCGATCTCCGGTTCGTTGTGATCGATGAGATCCATTCGCTGATGCGGGCGGACCGCGGCTGGCAGACATTCTGCCTGATCGAGCGGCTGTGCCGGACGGCGGGCTGCAATCCAAGGCGGATCGGCCTGTCCGCCACGATCGGCGATCCGGAGGAAGCCGGAAGATATCTGGCGGCCGGCAGCGGCAGAGGGACCATCATTCCGAAGTTCGAAGGCGGCCGGGAGATCTGGCGTCTTTCGATGGAGCATTTCTATAACCAGGGACCGCAGGCGGATGAAGGAAAGAACGTCACGGCGGAAACACCTGTCGCAGAACCGGCCACGGATACCGCGCCGGTCGCGGCCGACCCCGGTATGGGCTATATCTTTGAGCACACCAAAGGAAAGAAATGTCTCATTTTTACCAACTCCAGAGAAGAGTGCGAGGCGGTCTGCCAGAATCTGCGGCAGTACTGTGAGGCGAATCATGAGCCTGAAAGATTCCTGATCCATCACGGCAATCTGTCTGCCTCCTACCGGGAGAGCGCGGAAGAGGAGATGAAGGACGATGATTCCATGCTTTCCGTCTGTGCGACCGCGACGCTGGAGCTCGGGATCGATATCGGGAGACTGGAGCGGGCCTTTCATATTGATGCGCCGTTTACGGTATCCGGCTTCCTGCAGCGGATGGGCCGGACGGGCAGGCGCGGAGAACCCTCCGAGATGTGGTTCGTGATGCGGGAGGACCATCCGGAGCCCCGGGCGATGCTGCCGGAGATGATCCCCTGGTATATGATCCAGGGCATCGCGCTCATCCAGCTGTATATCGAAGAACGGTTCGTCGAACCGCCGCGGACCGAACGGATGCCCTTCAGCCTGCTGTATCACCAGACCATGAGCACGCTGGCTTCCTGCGGCGAGATGACGCCGGCGGAGCTGGCGTCCAGAGTGCTGACGCTGTCGGCGTTCCATCGAATCACCCAGGATGATTACAGAGTGCTGCTGCGGCATCTGATCAAGACCGATCACATCAACCGGACGGAAAACGGCGGTC
The DNA here is from genome assembly GCA_002373555.1 of Lachnospiraceae bacterium UBA3645. Lineage (GTDB taxonomy): Bacteria > Bacillota > Clostridia > Lachnospirales > Lachnospiraceae > UBA3305. Next base: position 10,474 of record DFKM01000008.1, on the reverse strand, counting down.
TGATCGTCGGTCTCACCGGAGAACGGATCGTGAACAATTACAAATTCCTGGCCGTGTTTCAGGAGAATCCGGAGTACTCTGTCCGCGCCGGATCCGAAGAACTGGGTACGATCGTGAAGCCGCCGCCCGTGGGCGACAAGATCGCGATCGCCGGCAGAGTATGGATCGTGGATGATGTGGATCATAAGCGGCGGGAAGTGCTCTGCACGCTGGTCAAAGGGAATATCCCGGCTTATTTCGGCGATGTGCCCGGCGATATCCATACGCATATCCTGGAGAAGATGTACGGGATCCTCTCAGATGCAAAGCAGTATCCGTATCTGATGAAGCATGCGGTCTGCCGGCTTTCGGATGCCAGGAACAGCTTTGCGCACTCCGGGATGGCCGGTCATCCGCTTGTTTCGCTCGGCGGCAATATGTGGGCGCTGTTCCCCTGGCTCGGGACCTACGCCTTCCTGGCGCTGGAACGGTTCCTGAAGCTGCGGTGCGCGGAACGGCTTGGGCTTCGGGGCTTAAATCCGTCCCGGCCGTATTACATGCAGTTTACCATGAAAGTTGATGAGGAGACGTTCTTCCAGGTGGTGACGGAAGAGGCGGAGAAGGAATTCGATCCGCTGGAGCTTCTGTATCCGAAGGAGAATCCTGTCTTTGAAAAATATGATGAATATGTGCCGGAAGAGCTTGTGCGCAAAGGCTTCGCCATGGGCGTATTGGATGTGGCAGGGATGAAGGAACGCGTGCTCGGATGGAAAGAAAAGACCGGGGAAGGATGATCCTTTCCCGATCTTTTGTCTGCTTTATTCATCTTCCGTATCCCGTGATCTTCCGCGTCGGAAGGAATTCCCGGGATAGTCGGTATTGCTCATGGTGGAATTGTGGTAGCGCGTATCCTGCGTCACGTCCTCGCCGAACCATGCCGGCGGAACGAATTCCTCGGCCTCTTTGACGGACAGGAACTCGACTTCTGCCATGATCATGTCGTCAAACGGCTCTTCAAAAACATCCAGCTCAATGGTGAAGGGCGGATAGGGGATGAAATATCTTTTCTTACGGATGATATTGCCTTCCGTCTTCGCCATCAGATCATGGTAGCTTTCTTCGGTCAGGGGCATTTCATGCTCTTCCCTTGCCATCTTTCCGTTTCCCTTGACGGTCAGCAGATAATGATCGCCGGCCCTGCGGATGCGGATGACGGGATCCCGCAGGATATAGGCCTGCTCGATGATCTTGGATGGGTAATCGTCTATATCATCAGGAAGTTTCTCAATGACAAACTTTCTTTCGATTTCCATAAATGTTCCTCCGAAGGGGTTTTATTATGTCATGAGTATACTGGAAAAAGACAGATTTGTGAATATGATTTTATGATAAATTTTGACGATAAATGACACCGGTGCTATACTTTATGACGTAAAAGCTTTGTTGTGTAAATCTGGATCGGAGACTTGACCATGAGACTGTTCCATATTTCGGATCTTCATCTCGGAAAGAAACTGTATCAATACAGCCTGCAGGAAGAACAGCAGGATATGCTGCGGCAGATCGTGCAGTATACGGCGGAAATGCAGCCGGACGCCGTGTTGATCGCAGGCGATATTTACGACCGCTCCATGCCTTCCGCGGAAGCGCAGGAGCTGTTTGACGCCTTCCTGACAGATCTGTCAGACCTGCGGCCGCAGCCGGAGATCCTGATCATTGCCGGGAATCATGACAGTGCCGTGAGGCTCAGCTACGCCTCCGGTTTTCTGCGCCGGCATCACATCGTCATTTCCGCGCTTGCGCCGGCGGCAGAGGACGAAAAGCTTACAGTCATCACGCTGCAGGATGCTTACGGCGAGGTCGATTTTACAATGCTGCCTTTCATCCGCCCAGGTATGCTGCGGTGGCTTCCGGACGGCGAACCGGCGGATTATCACGAAGCGGTCAAGGCGCTGCTCGAAAGACAGAAGCCGGATCCGGCAAAGCGGAACGTGATCCTCGCGCATCAGTTCTTCAAATCCGGAAATGCAGATCCGGAGCTCAGTGATTCCGAGACGAGATGGCTGTCCGCAGGCGGCCTGGACGTGATCGGCGCAGAACTTCTGGATGCCTATGAGTATGCTGCGCTCGGCCATCTGCACGGGCCGCAGAGCGTCGGAAGAGAAGGCGTCCGCTATTCCGGATCGCCGTATCCCTATTCGCTCAGCGAAGAACACCACCGGAAGGGGGTCGTGCAGATCGATCTTACAGAGAAAGGGAACGAACCGGCGATCAGCGTCCTTCCGATCGAGCCGCTGCGGAAGGTCAGGAGTATCCGCGGTACGCTCGCGGAGCTCCTGGAAGCAGCGGGAGACGAGGTCTGCGGAGATTACGTCGGCATCACGCTGACGGATGACGAACTACTCCGTCCGGCGGATGTGCTGGCAGGACGGTATTCGCATATCCTGGAGATCCGGGTGGATAATAAGACGAGCCGGGGCCAGATCCCGGCAGATGAAAAGATCGGATCGGAGGAGGATCCGGCGGAAGCATTTGCCAAGTTCTATGAGGAGATGAATGCGTCGCCGATGACGGACGGCGAGCGGAAGATCATCGAAGAGATCATTCGGGAGGCGCAGGATCTGTGAGACCGTTATATCTGAAAATGCAGGCCTTCGGGTCATTTATGGGTGAGGAAATCGATTTTGAAACCATCGGCAGCGGTCTGTTCCTGATCACCGGAGATACCGGCGCAGGAAAGACCACGATCTTTGATGCGATTACTTTTGCGCTGTACGGAGAGACCAGCGGCGGGGTGAAGAGCGGCAGCATGATGCGCAGCAATTACGCGCCGGACGGCATGTTTACCGAAGTCAGACTGACATTTGCGATCCGGGGGCAGAAATATACCATCATCCGACGTCCGCTGCAGCCGAACTGGAAGAAGGATAAAAAGACAGGCAGCTTCGAGCGGCTGAAGACCGATCTGCAGCCGAAAGCGCAGCTGATCCTGCCGGATGATACCGAATATCCCGGAAAGCTTCGGGATATCAATCTGAAGATCGAAGAACTGACCGGTCTTACACATGCGCAGTTCACACAGGTCGCGATGCTGGCGCAGGGCGACTTCATGAAACTGCTGCTGGCATCCTCCGCCGAACGGCAGGCGATCTTTGCCAAACTGTATGATACCGGCATTTACCGGTATATGGAGGACGCGCTGGGAGAAAGATTCCGGACCGCTTCGGATGCGCTTGCGGAAAACCAGGCGGGGATACTGCGGGCGCTTTCCGGCATCGGGCAGACGGCGGCTGCAGCGGATGCGCGGCCGGCAGGCGAAGATGCGGAGGGAGAAAGCCCGGCGCGGCTTCCGGATACTGACGCGGAGATCATTGCCTTCGCGGACAGCGATCCGGAAGGGCTGACCGACATCATCTCCGGGATCATTGCCGGAGCGGAGAGTGAATACAGGGCGCTGACCGGGCAGCTGAAAACTACAGAGGAAGAGCTGGAAAATGCGCGTACGGTCCTCGCGGAAGAGGATCGTCTTCGGAAACTGCGGGAACGGCTGTCCGCCGTCATCGCAGAGGAAGCGAAGCTGACCGGGAATCTGCCGTCCTTAAATGCAAAGGAGGTGCAGATCGCCGAGGCGATCCGCGCCAATGCCGTCGTTCCGTTCTTTACGGAATGGAGGGCCGTTTCCGACCAGGCCGGGCAGTGCCGCGGCAGGATGGAGAGCATGGAAGCCGAACTGGCGGAAAAAGCTGCCGGAGAATCTGCGGAGAGCGATGCCTATCGTATATTTTCGGAAGAGGCCGAAAAGAAATCCGCTGCCCTGAAGATCCGGATCCGGGACCTTACGGACAGTCTGCCGCTTTATGACCAGCTGATCCGGCTCCGGAGGGAGGAGCAGGAAGCCGCCGTCCGGAAGGAAAAGACGGCCGCGGATCTGGACATCCTGACTGCCGATATCGCGAAGGAAGATGCTGCTGCAGAAGACCGTTTAAGCAGGCTGCATGAGAAATTCGTCCGTGCACAGGCGGCGCTTCTCCGGAGCGGACTGCGGGACGGGGAACCGTGTCCGGTATGCGGAAGCGTACATCATCCCATGGCGGATGTTCCGCAGGCCGAAGAGGAGCCGGTCGATGCCGCCGCGCTTGTCAGAGCCAGAAATGAGGCGGCTGCGGTTCAGAAACGGCTGCTCGCCCGGAAGGACGCGCTGACCGCGAATCTCCATAGGACCTCCGGCAGCATCATTGAAAATATGACGACGCAGCGATCGATCCTGGAGAAGCTTCCTTACAGAACAAAAGACGAAACGCAAGGATATCTGGCGGAAGCGAAGACGGCCCTCACGACGCTCGGGGCGGAACAGAAAAAGAAAGATGCGGCGCATAAAGCCTTTACGGAACGACTGACGGCATTAAGAGCCGGCATCCGGCAGGAGCGGGAAAATCTGGCTTCGCTGACGGAGCAGAAGACCGCAGCGGAAGCTGCGCTGAAAAAAGCGGGCCGGGAGAACGGCTTCTCCGGAAGCGGAGAATTCCGGGAAAAAGTGCTTTCCCCCGCGGTACTTTCCGCGCTTCGAAAGGAAGTGCAGGAGGAGAAGCAGCGGCTGGAGCTGCTGAAAGCCGAGAAGAAGAATCTTCTGTCGGAAACGGAAGGAAAGACGGCGGCAGATACCGCCGCGCTGACCGGAAAAGTGAGGGGACTGACGGAACAGAAGAAACTGCTGTCCGACAGAAGACTGCAGGTCTATTCCGGGATGGAAAACAGCAGACGGGCCGGTCTGGCGGCGGAATCGCTGATCCGGGAACGGACCGGACTGAGAGACCGTTTCCTGATGATCCGGCGGCTTTATAATACCGCCGGCGGAAAAATCGAACGGCGGCATATCCGGCTAGAGACTTATATGCAGAGACAGTTCTTCAGAAGGATCATCGACAAGGCAAACCGCAGGCTCGTGGATATGAACGGCGGAACATTCCTGCTGACCTGCAGGGATATCGCAAGTCTCGGGACCCAGGGCCAGGTTGGTCTGGACCTGGATGTCTACAGCATCGTGAATTCGCAGACAAGAAATGTGAGCACGCTCTCCGGCGGCGAATCCTTCATGGCTTCGCTGTCCATGGCGCTCGGCATGGCGGATGTGATCACGGAGAGTGCCGGCGCGGTGCGGACCGATGCCATGTTCGTCGACGAAGGTTTCGGAAGCCTGAGTGCCGGCGTCCGGGAAAAGGCCGTGGAGATCCTCTCGGAGCTGGCGGGATCGGACAGGCTGGTCGGCGTGATCTCCCATGTGGAGGATCTGAAGGATGCAATGCCCGTGCAGCTGTCCGTCACCAAGGACAGGAACGGAAGCCATACAAAACTGGTGAGAATCTGAAGAGGAAGGGAAAAAGAATGAATCAAAAAGAAAGGACCGCGGCGATCCTCGAAGCGCTGGATAACGAATACGGCAAAGACGACCGCTGCTATCTCATTCATGAGACGCCCTGGCAGCTCCTGATCGCCACGATCTTAAGCGCCCAGTGCACGGATGCCCGCGTCAATATGGTCACGGAGGATCTTTTTAAGAAATATCCCACGGTCGAAGCATTTGCGGGAGCGCGGCAGGAAGAACTGGAGCAGGATATCCGTTCGATCGGCTTCTATCATATGAAAGCCAGGAATATCATTCTGTGCTGCCATGATCTGGTGACCAGATTCGGCGGAGAGGTGCCTTCTTCCATCGAGGATCTCACGAGCCTGGCCGGTGTCGGCCGGAAGACGGCGAATGTGATCCGCGGAAATATTTTCCACGAGCCGAGCATCGTGGTCGATACCCATGTGAAACGGATCTCCGGCAAGCTCGGCCTGACGAAGGAGACCGAACCGGAAAAAGTCGAATATGATCTGATGAAGGTGTTGCCTAAAGACCACTGGATAAGGTATAATATGCAGATCATCACGCTCGGACGGACGATCTGTACGGCCAGAAAGCCGGACTGCGGGAGATGCTTCCTCGCGGCATACTGCCCGTCCGCAAAGTGAGATCATGCGTAAAAACATAAATAACATAGAAACCGGAGGAAAAGTGTAATTATGATGAATTTCAGAGACAAAAAGAAGAACCGTATCGTGGCGATCGTGATCGTCGTCATTATCTGCGTGGCGATGGCAGCGGGACTTCTGGCCGGCATTTCCGGATTCGGCGGTATCTGATTTGGTCAATGTAGTACTGCTGGAGCCGGAGCTCCCGGCAAATACCGGGAATATCGGCAGGACATGCGTAGCGACCGGGTCACGGCTGCACCTGATCCGTCCGCTCGGCTTTCAGATCAATGACAAGATGATCAAGCGGGCCGGCCTGGATTACTGGCCGCGGCTCGATGTCACGGTCTATGACGATCTTGCGGATTTCCGCGCGAAGAACGGCGATCCGGAGATCATCATGGCAACGACGAAATCCGAACAGATCTATACTGCGCCCGACTATCCGGACGGCTGCTATATCATGTTCGGGAAGGAAAGCGCAGGCATCCCGGAGGAACTGCTCGTGCAGAACAAAGCGAACTGCGTGCGCATTCCGATGCTTGACGACAACAGATCTCTGAACCTGGCGAATTCTGTTGCGGTGGTCGTGTACGAAGCGCTGCGGCATCAGGGATTCGCGGGGCTGAATACAGAGGGGCACCTGCACAGGCTCCGCTGGTGAATATCGGGAGGACAGTATCATGTCGATCCTTGCAGCTTTTATGGTCCCGCATCCGCCGATGATCGTACCGGAGATCGGCAGAGGGAGTGAAGAACAGATCCGTGAAACAACGGCAGCCTATGAAAAGATCGCTGCTGAGACGGCAGCATTATGCCCGGATACGATCCTGATTACCAGTCCGCATACAGTGATGTATGCGGATTATTTTCATATATCGCCGGGGAGAAAGGCAAAAGGTTCCTTCTCGGATTTCCGTGCGCCGCAGGTGAAGTTCGCCGAAGAATATGATGAAGCGCTGGCGGATGAGATCAGTGCGGCAGCGGCTTTGGCCGGCCTCCCGGCAGGCACGCTCGGGGAACGGGACAGCCGTCTCGATCATGGGACGATGGTGCCGCTTTATTTCATCCGAAAGCAGTATCAGGGCGGGAAGATCGTCCGGATCGGGCTTTCGGGACTGCCGTATACGGAGCATTATCAGCTCGGCGAGCTGATCAGGGCATCCGTGGAAAAGCTCGGCCGCCGGGCGGTGTTCATTGCCAGCGGCGATCTGTCGCATAAGCTGCAGTCTTACGGTCCGTACGGATTTGCCGAAGAAGGACCGCAGTATGATGCCCGCATCATGGATGTGATGGGGCGTGCTGCCTTCGGGGAACTGTTTGATTTTGATGAGGCGTTCTGCGACAGAGCGGCCGAATGCGGTCATCGGTCTTTTGTGATCATGGCCGGTGCATTCGACGGACAGGCGGTCAGGACGGAGACCCTGTCCCATCAGGACGTAACGGGCGTCGGCTACGGGATCGTCTCGTTTTTCCCGGAAGGACCGGACGAAGACCGGCATTTTCTGCAGACCTATCTGGCGGAGGCGGAAAAGAAGCTCGCAGAAGCGAGGGAGAGATCCGATCCGTATGTCAGACTGGCCAGAAGATCCCTGGAAAGCTATGTCAGGGACCACAGAATGATGCCTGTGCCGGGCAGCATTCCCGGGGCGGAGGAACTGCTGACCACAAGAGCAGGCGCGTTTGTTTCGATCCATAAGCACGGGAAACTCCGCGGGTGCATCGGCACGATCGCGCCGGTACAGACCAGTCTCGCGAAAGAGATCATCGAAAATGCCGTCAGCGCGGCGGTGCATGATCCCCGGTTCGATCCCATCACGCCGGACGAACTGCAGTGGCTGGAGATCAATGTCGATGTATTGGGTGAAGCAGAGGAGATTTCTTCTTCCGATCAGCTGGACGTGAAGAAATACGGCGTGATCGTTTCATCCGGCGGCCGGCGCGGTCTTCTCCTGCCGGATCTGGACGGTGTGGATACGGTGGAGCAGCAGATCCGGATCGCGAAGCAGAAGGCCGGGATCGGACAATGGGAGCCCGTGAAGCTGCAGCGGTTTGAAGTCGTCAGACACGTTTGATGCGCCGGCTTCCGCGGACGGCAGGAGCCCGGCATACGATGGGAGGAATTCATGATGGCAGTTTGTGAAGTCTGCTTCCGCCGTTGTGTTGTGGAAGAAGGGAAGACCGGTTTCTGCGGCGTCAGGGTCTGCAGGAGCGGGAAGATCGTCCCGGAGAATTACGGCAGGATCACATCCCTTGCGCTGGATCCGATCGAAAAGAAGCCGCTTGCACGGTTTCATCCCGGGAGCAGGATCCTTTCCGTCGGAAGCTATGGCTGCAATCTGCGCTGCCCGTTCTGTCAGAATCATGAAATTTCCTGGTCGTCACAGGCGATGCGGTACCGGGAGAGAGCGGAATTCATTTCGCCCGAAGAACTGGCAGAGACCGCGGCATATTACAGGGATCGCGGCAATATCGGGATCGCCTTTACCTACAATGAACCGCTTGTCGGTTACGAATACGTACGGGATACGGCAAGGCTTGTTCATGCGATGGGCATGAAGAACGTTCTGGTCACGAACGGGACTGCTTCCCTGCAGGTCCTCGAAGAACTGGGGCCATACATCGATGCCATGAACATCGATCTGAAGGGATTTACCGACCGCTATTATGCGGATGTGCTGAAAGGCAGCCGGCAGATGGTCATGGATTTCATCGCGCGGGCCGCACAGATCTGTCATGTCGAGCTGACCACGCTCATTATTCCGGGGGAAAATGACACGGAAGAGGAAATGCGGGAGATCAGCCGGTGGATTGCCGGGCTCGGAGATGTATACGGCGGAAGGTCCGGGCGGGAGATCCCGCTGCATATATCCCGTTTCTTTCCGCAGTTCCGGATGACCGACCGGCCGGCGACGGATGTGCGCCTGATTTACCGGCTGGCCGGCATTGCGGGAGAGCAGCTGGCGTATGTTTATCCCGGCAACTGCTGAAGCGGCGCATTTGCCGCACGGCCTTGCATTTTCATCCTGCTTTTCATATACTGATATTGTCGCAAATAGCTGGATGTACGACACAGAGAAAGATTTTTGAGAGGATTTACGACATGGGTGATCTTTTAAAAGGTTTATATAATGATCTTTATACGGCCGGCAATGCGCATCTCGACCTTCTGAAGCAGGTCCGGGAACAGAGCAAAGCATCGGACAGCCTCAGGAAGACAGCGGAAACATCGCTGAAAAACGCGAATGATGCGCTGGATGAAGCCAGAAAGCTCTTCGGCGACATGCCTGTTTCCGCCGGCATGGATGTGAAGACGCCGCCTGTGCAGGCAAGCACCGGAGATCCTGTTCCGCCCGCGCAGGAGCCTGAAAAACCGGCGGAGCCCGAGACGGATCCGATCGAAGACCTGAATGCGCTCATCGGTCTTTCCACCATCAAGCATGATGTAAAGGAACTGACGGATTTCGTGAAGGTCCAGAAGCTCCGGAAGGACCAGGGACTGAAATCCGTCCCTACCTCACTGCACCTTGTATTCACCGGCAATCCGGGTACCGGCAAGACAACGGTCGCCAGGATCATCGGCAGGATCTACAAGAAGATCGGCGTGCTCTCCAAAGGGCAGCTCGTGGAAGTCGACCGTTCCGGTCTGGTCGCCGGGTATGTCGGGCAGACAGCGATCAAGACCCAGCAGAAGATCCAGGAGGCCATGGGCGGCGTTCTGTTCATTGATGAAGCCTATGCGCTTTCCGGCGGGGATCAGGATGCCTTCGGCCAGGAAGCGATCAATACGATCCTGAAAGCGATGGAGGATCACCGCGATGATCTGATCATCATTGTTGCCGGTTATACCGAGCCGATGGCGCATTTCATCGCCAGCAATCCCGGACTGAAGTCGCGGTTCAACAAATATATCGAGTTCCCGGATTATACGCTGGATGAGCTGCAGGATATCTTCATGATGAACGTGAAGAAATATGATTATACCGTTGCGGATGATGTGCTTGCGCAGATCCGCGGAATGATCGCGGCGAAAAAGATCATGACCATGGAGAATTTCGCCAATGCCAGAGAGGTCCGGAACCTGTTTGAAGAAGTGATCACGAACCAGGCGAGAAGAGTCGCGGCCATGGAAAATCCGACCGCGGAGGATATCATGGCAATCACACTGGACGATCTGGTGGACAGCGATAATGAGACGCCCACACCGGATGCGGAGGAACTGAAGGATGCACCGGCGGAGCTGCCGGCTGCGGAGGAACCGAAGGAAGCACCGGCGGAAGTGCCGGCGGCGGAAGAGGGAGAATGACGCAGCATTCCCCCGGCAGAAAAGGAACCTGGATATGAACGGAGAATTTCCTGAAAAATGGACGGTCCTGTTTCTGATCGCAGCCGTCGGCCTGTGTATCTTCGGCGCAGCCTCCGGAGATATGACAGACGTATTCATCAAGGCAGTCAATATCTGTATGGAGTGTATCGGTCTTGG
>DFKM01000028.1 GCA_002373555.1 Lachnospiraceae bacterium UBA3645 | reverse complement strand
GATGCCCTTCGGGTCTTCTCCGATCCGGCCGCTCTCATGCGCGCCGATGGGATTGAAGTAACGAAGGATCATCACGGACAGTTCCGGATCCGCCGCAGCGATATCCCGGAGCATGTCCTCCTGCATCAGCTTCGTGCGTCCGTAGGGATTGGTGACCGAAAGCGGGAAATCCTCCCTGATCGGCACGCTCTTCGGCAGGCCGTATACGGTCGCGGAGGAAGAGAAAACGATCATATTGCAGCCGTGCGCCTTCATGGTCTCCAGCAGCACAAGCGTGGAGATCAGATTATTCTGATAGTACATCAGCGGCTTTGCCACGGATTCGCCGACCGCTTTCAGGCCCGCGAAATGAATGACGGATGAGATATCCTCTTTTTCGAAGATCCCGTCCAGGGTCTCTTTGTCTCTCACGTCCGCCTGATAGAAAGTGATGCTCTTTCCGGTGAGTTCCTCGACTCTCTTTAAGGATTCCTCGCTGGAATTTAAGAGATTATCCACGACAACGACTTCATAGCCTGCTTCCAGGAGCTTGAGACATGTGTGGCTGCCGATATATCCCGCTCCTCCCGTTACTAAAACTGCCATGTGCTTCCTCCTTGTATACAGATCACGATTTAACGCTCATCTTGAATTCACGCTCGGCCTCGCGCTTCATATCCTTCTTCGCCGTGGCTTCGCGCTTGTCATACAGTTTCTTGCCTCTCGCCAGACCGATCTCCACCTTCACCAGGCTCCCCTTCAGATACACCTTCAGCGGGACGATCGTATAGCCTTTCTGCGACACCGCGCCGGCAAGCTTGTTGATCTCGCCGCGGTGGAGAAGGAGCTTTCTCGGACGCAGCGGATCCTTATTGAAAATATTTCCTTTCTCATACGGGCTGATGTTCATGCCGTAGATGATCAGCTCGCCGCGCTCATCTTTGATGAATGATTCCTTTAACGAGCATTTGCCCATGCGGAGCGATTTCACTTCCGTCCCCGCGAGGGAAATGCCGGCTTCGTACGTCTGATCGATAAAATAATCATGCCATGCTTTTTTATTGTTGGCAATCAGTTTTACGCTTTCCTTCGCCATAAAAAACCTCTGTATGTAAAAACAGCGCATGGCTTAGCCATGCGCCGATCATTTCGTCAGTTTCCCAGCACATTGAGCAGCAGGGATACAATAAAGAGAGCCGCGATGAGATATGCCGTATATCTCTGCATCTTACCCTCAGGGGTATCCTTTCTGTGCTTTCCGACATAGGTCTGTGCATAACCGCCGGCGATACCGCCGCCAAGTCCGTTGTTCTTGCCCTCCTGCAGCAGGATGATGACCATCAGCGCCGCGCAGATCACGACCATGACAAGTTTCAGAATTCTAAGGATCCAAAGCATGTTATCTATCTCCTATGATGTCCCGCAGGACAAAAATAAATATTTCCGCTGAAACGGCAAATGTCATAGTAACACACGCATTCGTAAAAATCAAGCGGTTTTATTCCATATTTCGCGGATCCCGGAGCCTTTTCAGGCCGGATCCTTCCGTTTCCGGAACACGAACAGCTTGCTGATCAGATAATTTCCGATCAGCACGAGCACCTGCGCGGCGACTTTAACCAACAGATCCGGAAAGCCCAGCAGACTGATCCCGATCAGGAGCACCGCTTCCTCCATCAGCAGCGTCGCCACCCGGCCGCCGTAGAAACCTGCTGCCTGGTGCAGCAGTTCCGACGGACCCGAAGGCTTCGCGGAAAAGACCCAGATGCTGTTGGTGATATAGGCAAACAGCACAGCCAAGATCCACGAAAAGACATTCGCGATCAGCGCGTGAAAGCCCGCGCGGGTAAAGAATGCGAAGCTGCCGATGCTGATGAGCGTTGTCAGTCCCCCGAAGAAAAGATACAGAAGGACTTCCCGGTGTCTTTTCCATAATGGCTTGAAAATCCGCAGAAAGGGAAGCTCCATAAGGCGGTCGAAGATGTCCATCTTTTCAGTTGTGACATTTTTCATGACATCACCCGACTTCCCTTTTCGTATTCATCCAAAACGCTGTCATTCAGACGCCGGCTTTGCCGGAGGAAGAATCCCCGCTCTGCAGTCTTCGGTTTTTGTAAAACCGCAGGTGTTCCGACGAAGATCCTTCGTCGCTTCGCTCCTCTGGATGACAGGTTTTATTCTGCGGCTTCAGTCGTCTCTTCAGCGGCTTCCGTTTCCTCCGCGGCTGCGGTCGTCTCTGCGGCTGCTTCCGTTTCCTCCGCGGCTGCAGTCGTCTCAACGGCTGCTTCCGTTTCCTCCGCGGCTGCAGTTGTCTCTGCGGCTGCTTCCGTCTCCGGTTCCGGTGCCTCATAGATCATATCCGTGATCTTGATCTGCTCCCAGATCTTCTCATTCACGGAGAACTTCGGCGCGCTCTTTGTGAAGTCCGTATAGACCGCATTGAAATGCTCCGTTCTCTGCTCGTTCTCCGCAGTCTCTCTTCTGGTCTCGGTCGCAGCCTCATCCTTGTCATTCAGACGCGTCACGATCGTCCAGCTGCCGTCGCCTGCGATCATATCTACATCGCCTGCCGCCATGCCGATCGTCTTCAGATACTTGTCATCGGTGGAGGTCTCGCCGGTCAGCAGATAATCCGCGGACTGTACGCTTAAGCCTTCATATTCCGATGCGATATCCGCAAGCGCGGTTCCGGCCTGTGCCTTCGCCAGCACTTCGTTCGCCAGTGCTTCGCCTTCCGGTCCCGCGGGCTCTTCAGCTGCTTCGGTCTCCGCAGCGGCTTCCGTCTCTGCTTCCGCAGTCTCATCTGCAGCCGCCTCGGTCTCCTCTTCCGGCTCGGTCACGGTAATGTATTCAATACCGTAAGCAGCCACGGAATCCTCCGGAACATCGATCTCGGTCTCCGCCTTGATCGCATCCGCGACCAGATACGCGGTCGAGTTCAGTTCCATATAACCGGCGATCTTCTCAGCATCCGCATCCGAATACTCCGTAAAATTCGGGAAATCCTTGAAGATGTTTTCCGCCGCCTCTTTGCACTTGGCTTTCTGATCTTCGGTCAGTTCCACATTGTAATCCGCGGCGTGATCCGCCAGCACTCTTCTCTGCAGGATCTGGGACATGGTCGCCGTGTGGATGGTGTCGGCCATCGTGCCGCCGTCTTCTCCGTCGGGCATGGTCCACATATTGTCATAGCCGAAGTACGCATACATCTGGCCGTAATAGGCTTCGTTCGTGATCTGCTCATAGCGCAGCCAGAAATTCGCCTCTTCCAGATAGATCGTCTCATTGCCGTACTTCGCCACCTGGGTGGTCGCGTAGTCGCCGATCTTGCTGCTGCCGCAGCCTGACAGGACACCGGCGGCCGTTACGGCTGCCAGCATCAGTGCAAATGCTTTCCTCAGTTTCATTCTATCCTCCCCGGACGCTCCGTCAGGAGCGATCCTAACCGATATTTTCAAAGCCGGCGGCCGACGTCCCCTTCCGCAACAGGATCCGTCATCGTGCCCGCCGGCAAACGATTATACTACGAAATTACACTTCTATCAAGATTTTCATCCTGCTTAACACATTTTTCACGAGTCCGGTAAGCCCGGCATCGTTCCGGATCCGTTTTCGCTGATCCCGGTACATAAAGCCCGGCGGATTGCCGGCCAGGAGCTTCACGTCCCCGTCAAAGCTTTCGATGAATTCCGGGATCTTCGCGGGCGAAATCTGCGCTTTGTCAAACAGCGAAAAGCGGATATTATCCCGGTTCCCGCTGATCTCCGTGACATAGACCGCCTTCGCCATCGTCCGGATGAGCGCCGCTTCGAGGAGATTCACTACGGCCCCCGGCGGGTCAGAATACCGGTCCGTCAGCTCGTCCAGAATATCGTCATAGTCCTCCGCGCTTTCCATGCCGGCGATGCGGCGGTACATATCCATTCGCTGCGTGTCATCCGCGATATATCCGTCCGGAATATAAGCATCCATTTCCAGCTCGATCGCCGTATCGAAATCCGGCAGCGTTTCGTCTCCCTTCGCCTCCTTGACGGCTTCCGAGAGCATCTTCACATACAGCTCGTAGCCGACCGCTTCCATATGCCCGTGCTGCTCCGCGCCCAGGAGATTGCCGGCCCCGCGCAGCTCCAGATCCCGCATGGCGATCTTGATGCCCGAGCCCAGCTCGGTATATTCCCGGACTGCCGTCAGGCGCTTCTGTGCGATCTCCTTCAGCACTCTGTCTCGCCGGTACATCAGAAATGCGCTCGCCCTTCTGGAGGACCGTCCCACACGGCCGCGCAGCTGATACAGCTGCGACAGACCGAAACGGTCCGCATCGTGCACGATGATCGTATTCACGTTCGGGATATCCAGCCCGGTCTCGATGATCGTGGTGGAGACCAGAACATCGATCTCGCCGGAGACAAAATCCATCATGATCTTCTCCAGCTCCCGTTCCTTCATCTGCCCGTGGGCGAATACGACATTCGCATCCGGCACCAGCCCGGCGATCTTCAGCGCCATTTCCCGGATCGTGCGGACGCGGTTGTACACATAATAGACCTGTCCGCCCCGGGAAAGCTCGCGGGAGATGGCCTCCCGCACCAGCTCGTCATTGTATTCCATGACATACGTCTGGATCGGCAGACGATCCAGCGGCGGCTCGTGCAGGATCGACATGTCGCGGATCCCGATCAGGCTCATGTGCAGCGTCCGGGGGATCGGCGTCGCCGTCAGGCTCATGACGTTCACATTTTCCTTCAGTTTCTTGATCTTCTCCTTGTCGGCTACGCCGAACCGCTGCTCCTCGTCGATGATCAGCAGCCCGAGATCCTTGAATTCCACATCCTTCGACAGCAGCCTGTGCGTGCCGATCGCGATATCCGACGTGCCGCGGCGGATCTTTTCAAGCGAAGCCTTCTGCTCGCCCTGGGTACGGAACCGGCAGAGCAGCTCCACGCCCACGGGATAATCCTTCATCCGCTGGACGAAGGTATTGTAATGCTGCTGCGCCAGGATCGTGGTCGGCACCAGATAGGCGACCTGTTTCCCGTCCTGCACCGCCTTGAACGCGGCCCGCAGGGCGATCTCCGTCTTCCCGTAGCCGACATCCCCGCAGATCAGCCGGTCCATGATCCGGCCGGATTCCATGTCCGCCTTGCATTCCGCAATGGTCCGCAGCTGGTCCTCCGTCTCCTCATAGGGAAACTGCTCCTCGAACTCCGTCTGCCAGACGGTATCCTGCGAATATTTATACCCCTGCGCGCTCTGGCGTTTCGCATAAAGCGCCACCAGGTCCTTCGCGATATCCCGGACCGCATGCTTTACCCGGGTGCGCGTCTTGTTCCATTCATTGCCGGCAAGCTTATTTAACTTCGGGATCTTGTCGGTATCGGCGGATGCGTATTTCTTCACGGCATCCATCTGCGTGACGGGCACATAAAGATTCCCGCCGTCGCTGTAGGTGATCTTCAGATAATCCTTAATGATGCCGCTGACTTCGATCTTCTCCAGCCCCTTATACTGCCCGAGGCCGTGGCTTTCGTGTACGACATAATCGCCCGCCGAAAGCTCCTCGTAGCTCTTGATATTCGTGCCCGTGTACTGACTTTTTCTCTTTTTCTTCTTTTTCTCCCGCCCGAAAAGATCGCCCTCCGACAGGACGGCATACCGGATCTGGGGATATTCAAAGCTCTTGTGGATGCTTCCCGTCGTAACGATGATCTGCCCGGGCTGCACCTCCACCGCTTCGGTGCCGCGTGCCTCCGGATCCCGCGGCTTATAAACGGCCGGGAGATCGTACTCCCGCAAGTTTTCCGCGATCCGCCGCGCGTGTCCGCCCGTACCGCACAGGATCATAATGCGGTAATGATCCTTTTTCCATCCCGTAAGATCCCGTTTCAGGCCCTCTATATTGCCGGCGTAGCTCACCATCGTCTTGCCGGTGATCTCGAATGCTTTCTGCTCCCGCGGCGTCATGTTCCGCGTCGGCAGGCCGGTCATCATCAGCGTGTGCTTCCGGTCAAGCGCCGCGAATGTCTCCTCCGGGGAGATCAGCTGCGGGACCGGACCGTCCCCGAAGACGCCCTCCGACAGACGGATATCCATGCTGTCGTGAAACTCCTTGTAGACGCCGTCCGCCATCTCCGCAAGGCTTGCCGGTTCATCCAGGATCACCGCGGCTTCTTCCTTAAAATACTGCAGGAATGATACCGGCGAGACATATTTTCCGTTATGCACCGGCGGCATCTCGTCCGAGGCATAGACCGAGATCATGGGAAGATTCTCCATCGAGCGCTGCGTTTCCACCGAAAATGTCCGGATCGAATCGATCTCATCTCCGAAGAACTCAATGCGGACAGGGTTCTCCTCGGTCAGCGGGAAAATGTCCATGATGCCGCCGCGGATCGCGAACTGGCCTGCGCTTTCCACTCTGGTCTCGCGCTCATAGCCGAGGGAGACCAGCGTCTGTTTGATCTCTTCCTGGTCATAGGATTCCCCGGCGAGCAGGACCAGCAGCCGTCGGTACACATCATCCGGAGAAGCGATCATGTCCATGAGGGCGTCGATCGTGGTGACGACCGTGCCGGCTTTTTCCTCCAGGATGTGCGCGATGACCGCCATACGCTCCCGTGCCAGCAGGCTTCCCTGAATATCCGCCTGATAGAACAGAACATCCTTCGCGGGATAAAAATACGCATCGGAAATAAAGCAGGAAAGATCATCCAGGATCTCCCTTGCTCTGGTTTCGCTGTAGGTGACAAACAGGCGCAGCGGAAATTCCTCCGTAAGCGCCTGTGCAAGATGTGTTTTCTGGGTGTCCACGCAGCCGCTGACGGCGACCGGGCCGCGGCCGGCAGCCAGGGCCTGCGCTGCATCCTGAAACTGACTGATTTCCGAAAGGAGTTTGTGCATAGATATCGCTCCTGTATATACTGACAACAACTATAGTAAAACCGTATGTTTTACGGCGAAGATCCTTCGCCGCTTCGCTCCTCAGGATGACAGACTTCACTTATCGGACCATCACTCCTGTACAGCCTCATGTTTTACGTTAAATCTGTTCATCGCGATATCGATGCCGTCCGACAGGATCGCCTCCACCGCATCCGCTGCTTCCGACACCGCCTCCCGGATCACCGGCAGATCCTCCGCGGCAAAATGCCCCAGCACATGATCCGCCAGATCCATCTGCTCCGGCTTCTTTCCCACGCCCACGCGCACCCGCGGGAAATCCTGGCTCCCCAGATGCGAGATCAGGCTCTTCATCCCGTTATGTCCGCCTGCACTGCCTGACTTCCGGATCCGGAGCCTTCCGGTATCCAGCGCCACGTCATCATAGATCACCAGTACATCCTCCGGCTCCACGTGGAAATACGAAGCCAGCGGGCCGACACACTCGCCCGACGCATTCATGAATGTCTGCGGCTGCACGATCATCACCTTCACGCCGCCGATGATCCCGGTCCCGTACCTTCCCCGGAACTTTCCGTCCGTCAGCCTGATATTGTGTCTCTCCGCGAGCGCCTCCGTCACCGCAAAACCGATGTTGTGACGGCTGCCCGCATACTTTGTTCCCGGATTTCCGAGCCCGGCAATGATCTTCATGACCGCTTCCTCTTCTCTCTCATCATGACGAAAGCCCCGCTGTCCGCTGACACCGGGGGTCTTTCCGAATATTCTTTCCAGAAAATCCATATGCACTCCGTGCATTCCGCCAGAGACGGAATGCTTAATCGTATATAATGATCGCGATGCCCGCGCGCACATTCTCGAAGATCTTCTTCGCGACCTTCTTCGGCAGATTCACGCAGCCATGCGAACCGTTTCCTTTATAGACCGAACCGCCGAACTTGCTCCGCCAGGTCGCGTCATGCAGTCCCTGCCCTTCAATGAACGGCATCCAGTACTTGACCTTCGTCGCATAGGCGCCGCTGCCCTCTCCGCCCCTTAGCGTATAATCATTCAGCTTATACGCCATCGGATAAGCGCCGGTCACCGTCCCTCTGTTCTTGGTAATGTCCCCTGTCACGACATCGGAATCCAGGAATACTTTCCCGTCCTTGTAGAACCACAGATGCTGTTCGTCAATACTGACTTCGATGTAATTCCCCGCCAGATCATCCGTGCCTTCCCGGCCGTAATAGACCGGATTGTCCCACTTGTTCGTTTTGTACCAGACCGGTTCCCGCTCGACAGGCTCGCCGCAGGTAAGGTCTTCCAGAAGCTGCTCGCGTTCGGCATCCTCATTCAGCCGGTAGCCGTATTCATTCAGATTCTCGGGGATCGTGATCGTCTTGCCGCTGTGGGTAACGAACTTCCGTGTGCGGTAGCGGGTATTGTATCTTGCTTTGATATCCGCAAGGAACGCATTCAGCTTCTCTTCATTGACCGTCGCGGTACTGCCGCTGACATCCAGCCAGCTGAGGATCGTCTCAAAATCCAGCACTTCCTTCACGGAGCCGTAGACATACGTCACCTCCGCGCCGGCATACGGGGAATAGGCGGAAAGCTTCGACACCAGCTCCGGATCATCCTGCGTGACTTTCGGGAGGATATAGAATTCCGTCGGGAACTTCATCGAGATATCCTTCGTCCCGTTGTCCGCCAGACTGTTCTCGATGATCTCCTTCGCCCAGTTCTTAAAGGCGGCTTCATCAAAATCGTTGCCGGAGACTTCCGGCTTGATGTAGAACGTCCGGTTTTCCATATCCGTGATGAACTCGGCGTCCACGCTCGTAACGCGCTTCTCCGGCAGTGCGGCCTTGTTGACCTTTTTATCGAAGGTTTCCTGATCGAACTGCCAGACGACCGCCGCCGTCACCTGCGTTTCCTCTCCGGTCAGGCATTTGAAGATCGTCGCGATGTTCTCCTTCTGGGCATCCATGGCATCCGTCAGGGATTTTTCCGCGGCATCCTTATCCAGCGTAAAACCGAACTCCGCGAGCTTCCCGGCAATCGCAGTCTCATTATTCTCCGTGATCTCGACATCCACACCGTCCACATCGCGCAGGATCGCGTCCAGGATCTCCGCCGGCCGGCGGCCCTCCACGTTCTGGCCCATATAATAGGTGTTCGCAAGATACACGCCGCTGTCCTGGTGCTTTTTCAGCATGTAAAAGGCAGCTGCCATGAACGCGGCCACAAAAAACAGAAGAAGGATCAAAAGTACACGGATAACCTTTCTCATTCTTTTCCTTTCACAAAATCTGCATCTGAAAATGCGCGGATGGCGGTTTCTTTATTCCGCCAGCGTCAGTATCACCAGTTCATCTTTTTTCGTCACCCGGAATACCGGATCCTCCGAGGCACGGATCTCCTTCCTGCCCTTCAGATCGATATCGTATCCGATCGTCTCCGGGAAAGCACACTCACTTGCGGTCACCTTATCATCCTTGACGAACAGGAGCTGCACCATGCCTTCGCTTTGCGCTTCCTTCACCGAACTGCTGGCAAAGCCGATGATCCTCTGGATCTCCTGCTTGCTGGTATAAGGATCGAAGGTGTAGCAGATCTCCCAGTCAAAAGGCGTGATCTCCGTAAGCTTTACCTCCGTGCCCGGCTCCAGTTCTTTGACTGCAAGTTCGAAGCGGACACTGTCATATTCCACGGTCGGACTGCTCATATACCGCGGCATGATCATCATAATGATGACCACTGCCATGATCAGACCGAAGTGCGATTCCACTTTCTGTCTCATACGCGATCCGTCAGTCTCCCACAAAGATCAGCTTGGTCACATAGCCCTTGGAGTCAAAGTAGACTGCATTGTACTCCTTATTGGACTTTTTCAGACTGGAAGCCTTGAATTTCTTCGTCTCGCCGAGCGTTCCTTCGCCGGTCACGGCATCCGTACGGATATAGAGCTTGCCTTCGTAGACCGGTTTGTCGACACGGTCCTCGCTGTCCTCATAGATCGGCACGCCGGCCTTCTTTCCCGTGGGATAGAAATAATACGAAGCGGACTTGTCGCCCTTTTCATACAGGCCGTCTTCCTTCAGCGTCAGCTTTCTCTTGTCCTTCTTCAGATCGTTGAAGGATACGGTGACGCTGTCGCCTTCCTTCATATTGCCCGGGACCGTGACCGCCTGGCGGTAGACCGCCTTCACTTCATAGTAGCCGTCCTTCTCCTTGAGCGTCCCCTTCTTCAGGACAAAGCTCAGCTTCGAATGGCCGTCCACATAGCCGTAGGAATCGATCTTCTTCTTGCTGGAAGCGGTGGACAGGCTCCCCTGGCCGGAAGCGGTCTTCACGGATTTCAGGTACTTGACATTGTACCGCTCGTATTTGTTGAACACGCTCTCGTCGAACTTCGAGGCCTTGACCGTGCCCTTGTACCACTTCTTGGATTTGAAATATTTCTTCAGATCGTCCGCCTTGAAGA
This sequence comes from Lachnospiraceae bacterium UBA3645, assembly GCA_002373555.1. GTDB lineage: Bacteria > Bacillota > Clostridia > Lachnospirales > Lachnospiraceae > UBA3305. The sequence continues at coordinate 2,380 of DFKM01000028.1, read as the reverse complement.
TATAGCCGTGCCGGGCGTAGATCTCATTCTTGGCGTAGCGGAGCTCTTCTTCGGAGAGCCCCTTGACGTCTTCCCATTTCAGCTTTTTCTTATTGCTCTTCTTCAGGATATAATCCTGTTTCTTGTATTTTTTGATGACACCGGAAACAGAAGCGGCCGCTTCCGCCAGGAGCGGTGCTTCGGTATCGCCCTCCTCGGGGTCGCCCAGCGTCTCGTCTTCATCAAAGAGCAGATCTTCATCCTCTTCCGTTTCTTCGGATTCCTCTGTTTCCGCAGTCTCCGTCTCTACGGAACTCTCCGCAGCCGTCGTCTGCGGCTTTGCAGACGGCCCGGCGCATCCGGTCAGAAGTGCGGCGGCAAGAATAAGCAGCAGGATCTTTTTCGGCATAGTTCTCTCCCTTCAAAGAACAGTGAACAGAAATCCCCATGCGGGGGCGGTAACAACAGAAAGGATCGTGGAAAGCACAACGATCTTCGCGGAAAAATCCGCATCGCGCCCGTATTTGAGCGCCAGCGCGGCCGTTACGACGGCAGCAGGCATGGCGGAAAGCAGCACAGCCGTCCCGCCGACGACTTTATCCACACCGGCAAGCTGCAGACAGAGCAGCACGATGCCGGGGATCAGGAACAGTCTGACAAAGCAATAGTACACCGTATCCTTATCGACCATCTCCCGCCATTTTACCGAACCGAGGATCGCGCCGACCAGGAACATCGACAGCGCGGTATTGGCGGATGCGATGGAGCTGACCGTTCTCTGCACGAAGCCGGTCAGCGTCAGCGGCGTGAACATCAGCAGCAGACCAATGAAGACGGCGATGATGCACGGATGCGTGAGCGCTTTCTTCAGCAGTCCCTTCGTGCTCGTTTCATCCGTAAAATACGTCAGTCCGAAGGACCACAGCAGGATCCTGACGGGGATCAGATACAGCGATGCATAGAGCAGTCCCATGCTGCCGAAGGCACCTTCCGCGACCGGATTCCCGAGAATCCCGGCATTCGAAAACACCGTGGAATACTCCAGGACCTTCTTCTTGCTGTCATGATAGCCCCGGTACAGGAACTTCCCGAGAAGCATCGAGCCGGCCAGGATCAGCACGGCAATGACGATGATCTGTATGCCCGACAGGACGACTGTCATATCCAGCTCTATGTCAAAGGAATTTACGATATTGCAGGGCAGTGTCACGCCGACGACGATGTCCGTCAGCATCTTTCTGCCGTTCACATCGATCATGCCGATCCGGTCGATGATGTATCCGACGATCATCAGCGACATCAGCATGCACTGCATTTCCAGCAGGTGAGAAAAATCCATATTCGAACCTCTGTTTGATTATACTATAAGAAAGGCGCCTGGTCAAAAGGCAGTTCATGAACTTTTTGTGTTCATCCGGATGGTTTCTTATTTTTCCCCGCGAAGCTCCTTCAAGAGCTCGGCATTCTCCGGCAGATCCGGATCCAGCCAGGTATTTTCACCCTCCGTGTAGCCGCTGCTGGCGACCTTCATCCGCAGCGCCAGCTGCTCCTCCGCCGTATTCCGGAACTGCGTATTATACAGTTCGGTATAGACGCCGCCGGCCGACACCAGCTCCCGGTGCGTGCCGCGTTCGGTCACCTGTCCGTCCTTCACCACAAGGATCTCGTCCGCCGACAGGATCGTGGAAAGCCGGTGCGCGATCAGGATGCTCGTGCGCTCTTTGATGATCGGTCCGATCGCCTCCTGGATCTTATTCTCGGAAATGGAATCGAGCGCGGATGTCGCTTCATCGAAAATGAGCAGCGAAGGATTCTTTAACAGTACTCTCGCGATGGAGATCCGCTGCTTCTCGCCGCCGGAGAGCTTCAGCCCGCGGTTGCCGACCATCGTGTCAAAACCGGCCTCCTGCGCCTCGATGAAATCATAGATATTCGCCTTCCGGCAGGCTTCGATCATCTCTTCTTCCGTCGCATCCGGCTTTGCGTATTTCAGATTGTCGCGGATGCTGCCGTTGAACAGATAGGTTTCCTGGGAAACGACGCCGACGCATTTCCGGAGATACGAAAGGCTCAGCTTCCGGACATCCGTCCCCTCGAACTTCACCGTTCCCTGATCGGCATCGTACAGACGCGGGATCAGGTTGATGATCGTGCTCTTGCCGGAACCGGACGGCCCGACGATCGCGATGCTCTTCCCGCTCTTTAAGCTGAACGTGACGTCCTTCAGGATCGGCCGTTCCTTATCATAGGCAAAGTAAACATGGGAGAAATCGACTTCTCCCGCAGGCCCGGACGGCTTTTCGGGCGCCTCCGGTTCCTGAATTTCCACCGGCATGTCAAAGTAGGCGAACACTCTGGAGAACAGCGCCATGGACCGCATCCAGTCCACCTGGATGTTCAG